>CANPXB010000015.1 GCA_947585595.1 uncultured Bacilli bacterium | reverse complement strand
CCGTTATTTCTGCATGGTGAATTGGATTTTTATTTTTTTCTCGTTTATTATAAGCTTTAGAAATTATTTTATTATCTTTTACTATTAGAGCACTTACTGGAACTTCATCTAATTGAGAAGCTTTTTGGGCTAGTTTAATTAATTCATTATATATATATTCTGGCATAGGTATTCCTCCATAAAAAAAGTGTGCACACAAATAGGGAATGTTGTGGCTGCTACTTTCCAGTCCTGACCAGGTTACAATATATTTGTTGCACGTATAGATAATAACAAATATTCTTAATTTAATCAATATCAATTTTAATGTTCCACGTGAAACATATAAAAATTATAAAAACACTTATCAACAATGTTTCACGTGAAACATGTAATTCAGATTATATATAAGAAGAAATATAATAATTATATGGTAATAATTAAATCGCACAAAAAAATATAATAAATATTAAGTTACTAATTTATATTCAATGTTCCACGTGAAACATTTATTAACAATCAAACCAAAATTAACAACATATAAAAATAGGAAACGAGTTTAATAATATATCATCTTTTATTATTTCGTTTCCTATTTCAAATATATACATTTTTAAACAAACCATTTATTTCCCGGGAAATATTAGCATTTTATTATTCTAAAAATAATATTATTTTATAAAACAGATACATTTATGTTCCACGTGAAACATTTACTAATAAATATACATGTGAATAATTAAATATCTTCCTCTAGATCATCGGCAGGATCATCAATAACATCATCAGATTCATAATCTAAATCATTTACTTCTTCTTCATTATTTAAATTATTTCCCAAATCATCATTAGATTCAATATCATTATTTCCCAAACTAATTTCATTGTTTTTATCTTGATTGTTTATAACTTCATTTTCTGAAGAAGCATCCTCTTCCTTCTCTTTATCTACTAAACAGATAGTAGCTACAGTATGTTCTTCTTTTAATCTGATTAATCTAACACCTTGAGTAACACGACCTAAAGTATTAATATTTTCAGTACCCATTCTCATAACCATACCTGAATCAGTAATAATTACTAAGTCAGTATATGGACGAGCAATCTTAAATGAAGCAATATCACCATTCTTTTCCGTAATACTTAAGGCTTTAACACCTTTACTACCACGCTTAGTTTCACGATAATCACGAACAGATGTTTGTTTACCATAGCCCTTAACTGTAACAATAATTACATTATCATCATCTGAAGCAATTTCCGCTCCAATACACTTCGCATCACCTAACTCAATACCTTTTACACCAGATGCTGTTCTACCCATGATACGAACGTCATTTTCATTAAATTTAACCATTCGACCACTACTAGATCCTAATAAGACAAAATTATTTCCCGTCGTCTTACGAACAGCAATCAATTCATCATCTTCCTTAAGAGTAATACAAATCTTTCCACCATTTCTAATACTATCAAATTCAGAAATAGCTGTACGTTTAACTAAACCAGACTTCGTTACAAATAATAAATTATCAATTTTTTCATCTGTGGATAACTTAATAATTGAATTAATCATTTCATCTTTTTCAATTGGTAATAAATTAACCATTGGTAAACCTTTAGATTGTCTACTAAACTCAGGTATTTCATAACCTTTTAATCTATAAACTTTACCTTTATTAGTAAAGAATAAAACATGATCATGTGTTTGAATATTAATCATCTGTTCAACAAAATCTTCTTCATTTGTTGCCATACCTTTAATACCAACGCCACCTCTATTTTGGGCTTTAAAAGTATCAGATGTCGTTCTCTTAATATAACCATTATGAGTTAACGCAATCATAACATCTTCATTAGGTATTAAAGATTCATCCTCAATATAATCAATAGCCGTCATGTCAATATGTGTACGACGTTCATCTGCAAACTTATTCTTAATTTCCGTCATTTCTTCTTTGATTATATTTAATACTTTTTCTTCACTAGCCAAAATAGCTCTTAATTCATCAATTTCCTTCATTAATTCAGCTAATTCAGCTTCAATCTTATCTCTTTCTAATCCTGTTAAACGACGTAATCTCATTTCCAAAATAGCTTGAGCTTGAACTTCAGTAAGTCCAAATCTTTCCATCAAACCAGCTTGCGCATCCTCATCACTATTTGAATTACGTATTAACTTAACAACTTCATCAATATTATCTAAAGCAATCTTCAATCCCTCTAAAATATGAGCTCTTTTCTCTGCTTTATCTAAATTAAATCTTGTTCTTCTAATAATAATTTCTTTCTGATAATCAATATATTTAGCAATAATATCTTTTAAACCTAGAGTTTTAGGAACCCCTTGATCTAACATTAAGAAAATAATACCAAAATTAGCTTGAAAATCAGTATGTTTATAAAGTTGATTTAAAATAACTTGTGGATTAGCATCCTTCTTTAAAGTAATAGTAATCTTAACTCCATCTTTTAAATCAGTATGATAATCAGTAATACCATCAATAACTTTATTATGTACTAAATCAGCAACTTTATTTTTTAAATCTAAAGTATTAATTCCATAAGGAACTTCTGTAACTACTATATAATGACGACCATTCTTTTCCTCAATAGTAGCTTTACTTCTAATCGTAATACTTCCACGACCAGTTTCATAAGCTTTTCTAATACCAGAATTACCTAAAATAATACCACCTGTTGGAAAATCAGGACCTGGAATATACTTCATTAATTCATCTAAAGTAATTTCTGGATTATCAATATAAGCAATACATCCATCAATAACTTCACCTAAATTATGTGGAGGAATATTAGTTGCCATACCAACAGCAATACCCATTGTACCATTAACTAAAATATTAGGAAATCTAGATGGTAAAATAGCTGGTTCCTTCTCCGAATCATCGAAGTTAGGAATCATATCTACTGTATCCTTGTTAATATCTCTTAATAATTCCAAAGATATCTTTGAAAGTCTTGATTCAGTATAACGCATAGCTGCAGCGCCATAACCTTCAATATTACCAAAGTTACCATGACCATCAACTAACATACAACGATAAGAGAAATCTTGAGCCATTCTTACCATTGCTTCATAAATACTTGAATCACCATGTGGATGATATTTACCCATTACATCTCCGACAATTCTTGCACTCTTCTTATGAGGTTTATCAGGTGTATATCCAGATTCATACATTGAATATAAAATTCTTCTATGAACAGGTTTAAGACCATCTCTTAAATCAGGTAAAGCACGAGCAACTATAACACTCATTGAATAATCTAAGAAAGAATCTCTAACCTCTTTAACTATGTTATTTTGTTCTAATCTATCCACAACCACTCACCTCCTAAGCATCCAAATTTTGTACAAAGACAGCATTTTCTTCAATAAATGATCTTCTAGGTTCTACTTCATCACCCATTAATTTAGAGAATACTTCATCAGCTGCTCTAGTATCTTCTAATGTAATTTGTCTTAATACACGTTTTTCAATATCCATTGTTGTTTCATTTAATTCTTCAGCATCCATTTCGCCTAAACCTTTCATACGTAAGATATCTCTCTTTGTTTCAGGTTTTAATGTTGCTAAATATTCATCTCTTTCTTTCTCATTTAAAACATATTTTATTGTTTGACCATGTTTAATACAGAAAAGAGGTGGCTGAGCAGCATATACATGTCCAGCTTCAACAATTGGTCTAAAGAATCTATAGAATAATGTTAATAATAATACTCTAATATGAGCCCCATCGACATCGGCATCAGTCATAATAATAATTTTGTCATATCTTAATTTAGATAAATCAAATTCATCACCAATACCGGTACCAAACGCCGTAATTATTGTTCTAATTTCTTCATTATTTAAAGCTCTATCTAATCTAGCTTTTTCAACATTTAAAATTTTACCTCTTAAAGGAAGTATTGCTTGTGTCATACTATTACGACCTTTAATAGCTGAACCACCAGCTGAATCTCCCTCGACAATAAATATTTCACATTCAGATGGATCTTTACTCTTACAATCAGATAATTTTCCATAGAAGTTAGTAATATCTAAATCACCTTTACGACGAGTTAATTCTCTTGCCTTCTTAGCAGCTAATCTCGCTCTTGAAGCTGTCATTGACTTTTCAATTATTAATCTAGCTTCTTCTGGATTTTCAAGTAAAAATCTTTCTAATCCTTCACTAAAGACATCATCAGCAATCTTTCTAACTTCAGCATTACCTAATTTAGTCTTTGTTTGGCCTTCAAATTGTGGATCAGGATGTTTACAAGAAATAATCATTGTTAAACCTTCTCTTACATCATCACCAGTTAAAGGATCATCGTTATCTTTTAATAACTTAGCATTCTTAGCATAATTGTTAATAATTCTTGTTAAAGCTCTCTTAACTCCATCTTCATGTGTACCACCTTCATGCGTACTAATATTATTAGTAAATGAATATAAACAAGAATTATAATCTTCATTATATTGGAAAGCTACTTCAATTGAAATATTATCTTCTTGCCCTTCAACATAAACAACATTTTCATGAATTACTTTTTTATTTTTATTTAATTTTTTAACAAACTCAATAATTCCACCACTATATACAAATTCTTGTTTCTTTTCATCTTCTCTTAAATCTTCTAATATAATTCTTAATCCTTTATTTAAGAAAGCTAATTCTTCTAATCTTGTAGCTAGTGTTTCATAATCATATACAGTTGTTTCTTTAAATATAGTTGGATCTGCTTTAAAAGTAACTGTTGTCCCAGTTCTATCAGGATCACAATCTTCTATAACTTTTAAAGGTTCTACAGGATGTCCACCATTTTCAAATCTTTGAAAATATACATGACCATCACGATAAACTCTAACTTCTAACCAAGCAGATAAAGCATTAACTACTGAAGCACCTACACCATGTAAACCTCCAGATACTTTATATCCGCCACCACCGAATTTACCTCCAGCATGTAGTACTGTAAAAATAGTTTCAATTGTTGATAACCCAGTCTTAGCATTCATTCCAGTTGGCATTCCACGTCCATCATCTTTAACTGTAATAATATTACCTTTTTCAATAATTACTTCAATATCATCACAATAACCAGCTAATGCTTCATCAACAGCATTATCAACAATCTCCCAAACTAAATGGTGAAGTCCTCTTTCACTAGTGGTACCAATATACATACCAGGTCTTTTACGAACTGCTTCTAAGCCTTCTAGAACTTGAATATCACTATCATTATATTCTTCTTTCATATATTAATCCTCCCTCACAACACCATCATTTATCTCAAACAACTTACTCTTTTCTAAAATATCACTATTAATTTTATCTATTTCAGTAGTTGTTATAAACGTTTGAATATCTTCATTTATTAAAGATAAAATATTATTTATTTTAAACCTATCTAATTCACTAAATAAGTCATCTAATATTAAAATAGGATAATCATCCCTAATTTGGTAAAAAATCTCTAATTCAGCCATTTTATAAGCTATAATAGCATTTTTTTGTTGTCCTTCTGATCCATAATCTCTAATATTAAATTTTAATAACTTAAAACTAATATCATCATGATGAACTCCAAAACTAGTTTTACCTAAGATAATATCTCTATTTAAACACTCTTTATATCTTTTTAATATTTTCTCTTTATCAAAATTATTAAAATCAGATATATAATCAAGTTTTAAATCAGAAATACCACATATTTTTTCATAAAACTCCCCTATTTTATCATTTAATAAATCAATATATTTTTTTCTAGAAATATAAATTTTTTCTCCTAAATCAACTAATTTATTAGTTAGAATATCTAAATATTCACTTGAAGTATTAGCATTAATATTCATTGATTTTAAATAAGTATTTCTTTGTTTTAATAATTTATTATAATTATTTAAATTTTTAAGATAACTATTATTAATCTGTGAAATTTCTAAATTAATAGCTTTTCTTCTAATACTGGGAGAATCCTTTATAAATCTTAAATCATCAGGATTAAAGAGTACAACACTAACTTTAGATATATAATCACTTAATTTATCTACTTTAGTATTATTTATTTTTACTTTTTTACCCCCATCTTTAATTATTATCTTATAGTCATTAGTGTATTTTTCCGCAATTGTCCCCTCAACTCGACAAACATCTTTATTGTTCATAATTAATACTTTATCAACTGAACCCCTAAAAGACTTTGTAAGTGCAAGCACATAAATACTTTCAATTAAATTAGTTTTTCCTGCTCCATTATTACCATATAAGATATTATAACTAGGAGCAAAACTAATTTCCATCTTCTCATAATTTCTAAAATTTAATAATTTCAAATGTTGTATCTTCATTTTTTAGCCTCTTTTACGACCGTAGATAAACAAAAGTATTTTTTGAGTACTCCCATACCTCAAATTAATTATAACACAAAAAGCTACCTTTTAGTAGCTTTTTAATCATTTTTTCTCAATTTTTCGCATTTGTAATGTATCTTTTAATCTTGAACATCTATATAGTTGATTATCTATAATAGCTGTTGATACATCAACAAGTAACTTTTTACCATTTTTAAGTTCAATTATCGTTTTATCTTTAAACTTATCTGGTTTATAGATATGTTCATAAGATAACCAAGAACATTCTTTATTATTAGGTGATAAAGTAGGAAAAAAGATCAAATTAAATGTCTCTTCTATAATTACTGGTACTTTATGTGTAAAACCAACTAATTTAGAAGTTCCAACTTGTCTTCCTTCTAATGAACTACCAAAGTATTCACAACTTTCTTCTACTATCTTTAAAACTGGTTTATCAACAGTAAAAGAATCATCTACTTCATATACAACAGTATGATGTTCATCTTTTGGTATCAAAGCTACTGTATTCTTATTAATCTCATAAGAATCCATATTCCAAACCTCCCTCTTTCCAAAATTTACCACCCTTATAAACCATTATAATGTCGATAATTGTCATATTATGTCGATTTATTAAAAAAAATTAAATTTCATTAAAAAAAGTCACTCATTTTACAAAAGTGACTTAATATTTTATTAATTAAAATGTTTTAATAGGTAAAATTAATTGAATTAAAGATTCATCAGATACTGATTTAATAACAATAGGTTTAACTTCTCCGTTAAGTAAAATTAATATTTCTTCATCATTCATTGTTTTCAAAGCATCTAACATATATTTAGCACTAAATGAAATATCTATATCTGTATCAGCAGCTGTTTCTATATCAAGTTTTTCTTCTACTTTACCTATTTCAGAAGCATAAGAATTAATTATCATTTGATTACCTTTAATTCTCATTTTAACTATATTTTTATCTTTATTTTGTGTAAGTAAAGCAGCTCTATCAATAGCATTAAAATAATTATCTAATTTAATATTAACAATAATTGAAAAATCATTAGGAATTAAATTTGACGTATTAGGATAAGTTCCAGAAAGAAGATTACTTTGGAAAATAATATTTTTATATTTAAATAATACTTTATTAGTAAATACATGCATTTCTACATCTTCATCTTCATTTATAATCTTATCTAATTCCATAATATTTTTACCAGGAATTACGATATTTATATTTTCATCACAAGGAGCATCTAAAGTTATATTCTTTTTAGCTAATCTATAAGAATCTGTTGCAATACATTCAAATAAATCCCCTACTATCTTGAAATTAATACCAGTAAGTAAAGGTCTTAATTCTTGTGTAGATATAGCAAATGAAGTTTGATTAATAATTGTTTTAAAAGTATTTCCCTTGATAACTATTGGTTTATCAACTTCTTCTAATTTTAAACTAGGATATTCTTTAGGATCTAAACAATTTAAATCGTATTGACTATTATCAGATGATATCTTTATTTTAAGACCATCCATTAATTCAAAATTAACTAAATCAGAAGGTAACTTTCTTATTATATCTAATATATATTTACTTTGAATTATTATAGATCCTTCTTTTTCTATATTAGTAATAGCTTTCTTTTCTATAAAGGCTCTAATTGTTAATTCACTATCACTAGCTGTTAAAAATAAACCTTCATCATTCAATTCAAATTTAACTCCATTTAATATTGGAATAATATTCTTAGTAGAAATAGCTTTTACAACATTTGATAGATTTTCTAATAAAATATTTTTTTCTATTGTAAATTTCATTCATATTCCTTCTTTCTTATTTATTTTTAATAGTTTTATTATTATTATAACGTTAATAATGTGAATAACTATTGTTTTACCCACAATTATCTAGTAATTTTAATCATTTTTAATTGTTAATAATTTATCTTTTAATCACAATTAATTAACAATATTATAATTTAGATTTAATTTCATTAATAATTTCTTTTAATTGACTATTATTTTTTAAATCATCTTCAATTGTATTAACAGCATGTATTACTGTTGAATGATCTTTACCACCAAATTCTAAGCCGATTCTTGGAAATGATTGATCAGTCATCATTCGACATAAATACATTGCAAGCATTCTTGCATAAGCTATATCTTTACTTCTCTTTTTACCTTTTAATACTTCTACCGTTATATTGTAATAATCAGCTACTGCTTTTTGAATACTAGCAATATCATTATTCATATAAGGATTTTTAGTTAAATAATCTTTTAGTGCTTCATTAGTAAATTCTAAATCCAATTTAGTAGGTACAAAGATTGCTGTATAAGCTACTAATCTATTTATTACACCTTCAATACTTCTTACATCAGTATCACAATTATTAGCAATAAATTCAACTGCTTCATCAGTAATTTTATTAGCTAAATTAGGAATTCTGTTAATTTTATCTTTTATAATACGACATCTTAAATCAAAATCAGGTGGATAAATATCAACAGGTAATCCCCAAGCAAATCTACTTCTAAGACGATCTTCAAGTAATTTTAAATCATCAGGTGATCTATCTGAACTTATTATAATTTGTTTATTATTATCATGTAGATAATTAAAAGTATGGAAAAATTCCTCTTGTGTCTTTTTCGCATCAACTAAATATTGAATATCATCAATAATTAAAACATCTACATTACGATATTTATTTTTAAATTTATTAAAATATTCTTTATTATCATTACTATCACTACCAGTATAATCTTTTCTAAAATCATCACTAGTAGTATATAATACCTTAAGATCTTTATGATGTTCTGTAATATAATTTCCAATCGCATGCATTAAATGTGTTTTTCCAATACCACTTTTTCCATATATAAATAATGGATTGAATTGAACTCCAGGATTCTCAGCAACTGCAAAAGCAGCAGTTCTAGCAAACTTATTCGTATCCCCTACTACAAAATTATCAAAATTTAAACTTGGTTTTAAATTAGTTTCAAAAGGAGTATCATCATTGTGAATATCTATTTGTTCATTAACAACCTCATTAATTAATTCTGTAGCTGGAACTTCAATTTCTTCTTCCAATAAACATTCTATATCCCTTTTTACCCCTGTAATTTTAGAAAAAGCCTCATCCATTAAATCATAATAATTTGATAATAAAAATTTCTTGTGTAAAGGCATTGGTACTTGTAATACT
Organism: uncultured Bacilli bacterium; assembly: GCA_947585595.1. Classification (GTDB taxonomy): domain Bacteria; phylum Bacillota_I; class Bacilli_A; order RF39; family UBA660; genus Coprovivens. The sequence continues at coordinate 27,791 of CANPXB010000015.1, read as the reverse complement.
ATCTTCGAATCAGTAATCTCATGTAATTTAGTATCTCTAAACCATGTACTAAAAGATACTGGGTTAAGTTTTTCTTTAATAATATCTAAAAACTGTGCCCAGATCTCTTCTGAGTTCAATCCCATCACCCCACTTTGCCATTTATGTACAAATATTTTAACTCAACCTGTGGAAAAATAAAAGTAATATTTTTAAAATTTTTTTCATCCACATATCTATAAACAAAGTTATCTACAAAAAATGACAATAAATCCCTAATCTTAAGCAATTTATTCACATTATCCACAAATTACAAATAAACATGTTAAAAAAGTTATCCACATATTCACAGGTAACTGTTGATAAATGTCTAATTAATGCCAAAATTGAAGTATGACCCGATATTTCTTGACTTTTTTTAAATCTTAATATTATAATAAGGGAGCTTATTTAGATGTGGAGGTGTAATACATGAAAAGAACTTATCAACCAAATAATAGAAAAAGAGCTAAAAAACATGGATTTTTTGCTAGAAAAGAAAGTAATATTCTAAATTCAAGAAGAAAAAAGGGACGTAAAAAAGTCGTAGTTAAATAAGCCACTATCTTAAGTGGTTTTTTATGTATAAAAAAGGATGAAAGAATATGAAAAGGGCCGAAACTATTAAAAATCAAAAATTATTTAATTATATAATCAAAAATGGTAATTATATAAAAAATTCGTATTTTGTCTTATATAGTTCTAAAAAAGAAGAACCAGAAATAAATTTTGGTATCGCTATTAGTAATAAAGTCGGTAAAGCTCATATCAGAAATAAATTAAAAAGACAAGTTCGATCAATTATCGATAATAACAGAAATTTATTTAAAAATAACAACAATTATATTATAATGATAAGAAGGAGCTGTACTGAAGTTAAATATTCAGAATTAGAGTCAGCTTTAGTAGATTTATTAAAAAAACAAGGGTGATACAGTGAAAAAAAGAACAAAAATATTTATTATCGCATTATTACTAATATTATTAACTGGTTGTACTCAAACCTTAAAAGATGGTAAAGAAGCAGTTACTAATGAAAAAACTGGTCAAACTCTTACATCTAATATCTTATGTAAACCAAGTGATGAAGATTTATTAAAGACTTATGAAAAATATGATGGTGATTTAAAAGTTAGTTTAGAAGATTTACCAACTTGTAAAGAATTCACACCTAATAAGTTAAAATATCAAGGATTATGGGAATCAATCTTTATTAAACCATTAGCATATATAATCTTAAAATTTGGTTATTTAGTTAAAAATATGGGTATTTCTGTAATGGTTATTGGATTAATAATAAGATTAATAATGTTACCAATTCAAATCAAAACAGTTAAACAATCCGAAAACATGAAAAAGATCCAACCAGAAATGGAAAGAATTGAAAGAAAATATCGTAATAAAACAGATAATGATTCATTAATGGCTAAGAGCCAAGAAACAATGTTACTTTATAAAAAATATGAAATAAATCCGGTAAGTGGTTGTTTACTAGCATTTATCCAATTACCTTTATTCTTTGCTTTCTTAGAAGCAATTAATAGAGTACCTGCTATTTTTGAAGGAAACTTCCTAACAATGAATTTAGGTATGACACCAGTAACTGGTATTATGCAACATAATTATCTATATATTGTGTTAATAATTCTAATTATCTTAACAACATATTTATCATTTAAAATATCAATGGCTAGTCAAGATAAAAATTCCGAAATGGCTCAACAAATGAATTTCATGTTTATCTTTATGATTTTAATGGTTTCCGTTGCATCATTAAGTTTACCAACAGCTATCGCCTTATACTGGATCGTAACAAACGGCTTTGCTGTTATTCAGAATTTTATTATAAAGAAACTAATTGGAAAGAGGATGTAGTATGAAGATAGAAGTATTTGAAGGAAAAACAAAAGAGGAAGCTAAAGAAAAAGCTTTAGCTGAATTAAATGTTTCAGAAAATGAAGTATTCATTAAAGAAGAAGAAAAAAAGGGTAAATTATTCAAAGCTACAACTTATGTTTGCAAAATAGTAAAAATAACTGATGTTGCTAATTTCTTAAAAGAAAAATTAGCTGAAATGTTAAAAAATATGGGAATTGAATGTCAATTTGAAACAAATGTTAGAGATGAACAAATAAATATTAAAATGTATTCTGATAAAAATAATATTTTAATAGGCAAGAATGGTCAAACATTAATGGCTATTCAAACAGTTTTAAGACAAATTGCCTTTAATGAAATAGGTACATATCCATATATCTTATTAGATGTTGAAAATTATAAAGAAAAGAAAATATCTAATTTAGAAAGAAATGCTAAACGAATTGCTCGTGAAGTATTAAAAACTAAAATTGATGTAAGTTTAGATAATATGAACTCTTATGAAAGAAGAATAATTCATAATGCCTTATCTAAATACAAAAATCTATCAACTACTAGTGAAGGTGAAGAACCTAATCGTCATATTGTTATTAGATATGTCGAAACAGAAGAGCCAGAAGAAAATGGTGAAGAAGAGTAAAGTAACTCTTCTTTTTTATTTCCCGGGAAATAATTTTGCTATAATAAATATATAATAAAATAATTTCCCAAATATCTAAAATATGCTATAATACAGGCCGAAAGGAGCTAAAACTATGAATGATACTATTTGCGCAATTGCTACCAGTCAAGGCGTAGGAGCTATTGCTATAATCAGAGTTAGTGGTGATGAAGCTTTAGAAATAGTTAATAAATTATTTAAAGGTAAAGACTTAACTAAAGTAGATTCTCATACTATTAACTATGGTAAAATAATTGATCCAACAGATAATAAAGTAATAGATGAAGTCTTAGTATCAGTTATGTTAGCTCCTAAAACTTTTACTAGAGAAAATGTCGTCGAAATAAACACTCATGGCGGTATCGCCTCAACCAATAAAGTCTTAGAATTATTACTTACTAATGGTTGTCGTCTTGCTGAACCAGGTGAATTTACTAAAAGAGCTTTCTTAAATGGTCGTATTGACTTATTAGAAGCTGAAGGCGTAATGGATTTAATCAACGCTAAAACTGATACGCAAAGAGAACTAGCTACTAACACTGTAACCGGTAAAGTATCCGATTTAATTAATAATTTACGTAGTGATTTAGTGCAAATAATATCTAATATTAATGTTAATATCGATTATCCAGAATATGATGATGTTGATATTATTACTAATGAATTATTAATTCCTAAAATAACTGCTTTAAAAGAAAGAATAAATAAAATACTCGAAGAAAGTAAAAACGGTCAAATAATTAAAGAAGGAATTAAAACTTCTATCGTCGGTCGACCTAATGTTGGTAAAAGTAGTTTATTAAACGCTTTATTAGAAGAAGATAAAGCAATTGTAACTGATATAGCTGGTACAACTAGAGATATCGTTGAAGGACAAATAAGTATTAATGGTATTATATTAAATATGATAGATACTGCCGGTATTCGTAAAACTGATGATAAAGTAGAATCAATTGGTGTTTCAAAAAGCTTAAAAACTATTGAAGAAGCAGATTTAGTATTATTAGTTTTAAATAATAATGAAGAATTAACACCAGATATCAAAGAACTATTATCTAAAATAAAAGAAAAAGAATATATTGTTATAATAAATAAATGTGACTTAGCTTCTAAATTAGATTTAACTAAATTAGATGTTGATAAATCTCGTATTATCAACATGAGTATTAAAGATAATCTTGGAATTGACAAATTAAAAGAAAAAATAATTGAATTATTTAACTTAAATAAATTAGAAAGCGCTGATCCAACATACCTAAGTAATAGTCGTAGTATCAGTATCTTAAGACAATGTCTAACTTCAATTAATGAAATAGAACAAGGTTTAAAAGATAATCGTCCAATAGATATGATAGAACTTGATATTAAAAATATCTGGGAACAATTAGGTATGATTAATGGAACTACTTATGAAGAAGAATTACTAGATGAAATGTTTAGTAGATTTTGTCTTGGGAAATAAAAAGAGGTGTGAATAACTATGTATGAAATAATTGTTGTTGGTGGGGGACATGCCGGCTGTGAAGCAGCTCATGCCTGCGCTACTAAAAAACATAAAACTTTATTAATAACTAGTAATTTAAAGAATATTGCTGATATGCCTTGTAATCCTCATATTGGCGGCAGCGCTAAAGGAATAGTCGTAAGAGAAATAGATGCCTTAGGTGGTATCATGGGTAAAGTTGCTGATAAAACTCACTTACAAATCAAAATGCTAAACAGTGCTAAAGGCCCAGCTGTTCAATCTTTACGTGCTCAAGGCGATAAAATTGCTTATCCTAAAGAAATGTTAGATACTTTAAATAAATTAGAATACTTAGATATTAAAGAAGGTATGGTAGAAGATTTAATAGTTGAAGACGGCAAAGTAGGGGGAGTTATCCTAGAAGATGGAACTAAAATTATTTCTCAAGCTGTCATTCTAACTACAGGTACTTATTTAAAAGCTGATATCTTAGTGGGAAATACTCGTACTAGAAAAGGTCCTCATGGTGAAAAACCATCTAACTTCCTAAGCGATAAATTAAAAGAATATGGTTTTAATATAATTAGATTAAAAACAGGTACACCTCAAAGAATAGATCGTAAATCTATTGATTTTTCTAAAACTAAATTAGAACCAGGTGATGATGTATATCATACCTTTAGTTTTGATTTAGAACCATCATATAAAATCGAAGAACAAGAACCATGTTATTTAACATATACAACGGAAAAAACCCATCAAATAATTAGAGATAATTTAAATAAATCAAGTATGTATGGTGCTTTAGATGATATTAAAGGTATTGGTCCAAGATATTGCCCTTCTATTGAAGATAAAGTAACTCGTTTTGCTGATAAAGAAAGACATCAATTATTCTTAGAACCAGAAAGTCGTTATTATGATGATATCTATCTTCAAGGATTTTCAACTTCTATGCCTCCAGAAATTCAAGAACAAATGGTTCATAGTTTACCAGGTTTAGAAAATGCTAAAATTTTAAAATATGGTTATGCTATTGAATATGATGCTATCTATCCAACGCAATTAAATGCCTCCTTAGAAACTAAAATATTAGAAAATTTATATACTGCCGGTCAAATAAATGGAACTAGCGGTTATGAAGAAGCTGCCTGCCAAGGTTTAATGGCTGGAATTAATGCTTCCTTAAAATTAGAAGGTAAAGAACCATTCGTCTTAAAAAGATCTGATGCTTATATCGGTGTCTTAATTGATGATTTGATTACTAAAGGGATTAGAGATCCATATCGTCTTTTAACATCACGTGCTGAATTTAGATTATTACTACGTAGTGATAATGCTGATTTACGTTTAAGAAAATATGGTTATGAAGTAGGTTTAATTAATGATGAACAAATAAATCGTTTACAAGAAAAAGAAGCATCTATTAATGAATTATTAACTTACATGAAAGATACAAAATTAAAATTAACTGACGATATCAAAAATAAATTTATTGCTAATAATTATCAAGTACCTAATAATGGTATTACCTTAGAACAATTAATCAAAAGACCAGAAATAACTATGTCATTTTTAGATGAAATAGTTGAAATACCATATCCAGAAGAAATTAAAGAACAAATTGAAATAAATTTAAAATATGAAGGTTACATTGCTAAAGCTTATAAAGAAGCTGAAAAAATGTTAAAACTAGAAAAAAAACAAATACCAGAAGATATTGACTATGATAAGATTAAAAATATTGCTTCCGAAGCTCGTCAAAAACTAAAAGAAGTAAGACCAAAAACCATCGCTCAAGCAATTCGTATTAGTGGTGTAAACCCTGCTGATATATCAATCCTATCAGTTTATTTAAAAAAGGAATATGGTAAAGATGAATAAAGAAGAATTTATAAATGAAGTAAGTAAACTAGGAATTAATTTAACTGAAGAACAATTAAATAAGTTAGATATCTATGCTAAATTCTTAGTTGAATATAACTCTCATACTAACTTAACTGCTATTACTGAAGAAGACCAAATATATTTAAAACACTTTTATGACTCTATAACTTTAGTAAAAGCGGTTGACTTAACTAAGATAAATAATTTAATAGATGTTGGTACGGGTGCCGGATTCCCTGGTATGGTTATCAAAATATTATTTTCCAACATTACAGTAACACTACTAGATTCTAATAATAAAAAAATAAGTTTTTTAGAAGAGTTGGGAAATAAATTAAATCTAACTAATATAAATTATTATCATGGCCGTGCCGAAGAATTTTGTCTTAAAAATCGTGAAACATTCGATTTAGTAACAGCTCGTGCCGTAAGTAACATGATAACTTTATCAGAATTATGTTTACCATTAACTAAATTAAATGGCTACTTTATTCCTTTAAAAGGATCTAATGAAGAAGAAATAAATTCATCTATAAATGCCATCAAAAAATTAGGTGGAAACATCGAAGAAATAATTAAATTTTCTTTACCATATGAAGAAAGTACGAGAAACATTATTAAAATAAAGAAAGTAAATAATACACCAAAAGAATATCCACGAAGATATGACAAGATAGTTAAGTACCCATTGAAATAAAAAGTAAAATAAGGTATTATTAATAATAGGAAAGACTAGAAAAAGGGGCTGATTATATGAATCTAGAATCAGGAGTATTACAAGTACATATTGAAGATATAATACCAAATAGGTTTCAACCTAGACTTTCATTTGATGAACAAGGATTAAAAGAGTTAGCTGATTCTATTAGAGAACATGGTATAATCCAACCTTTAGTATTAAGAAAACTTGGCGATAAATATGAAATTATTGCCGGTGAAAGAAGATATAAAGCTGCTCAAATAGCTGGACTTACAACAGTACCTGCTGTTATAGCTAATATCGATGATAATAAATCAGCTGAAGTAGCTTTAGTTGAAAATGTTCAAAGAAGAGATTTAACTGCGATTGAAGAAGCTCGTTCATATAAAAGTTTACTTGATAAAGGATATCTTACTCAAGAACAACTAGCTAAAAGAATGGGTCTATCTCAACCAGCAATTGCCAATAAATTACGTTTATTAAACTTAGATGAAGAAGTACAACAAGCTTTACTTGAAGAAAAAATATCTGAACGTCATGCTCGTACTTTATTAACTTTAGAAGATAAAAATGCTCAAAAAGAATGGTTACATCGTATAATAAATGAACGTTTAACAGTAAGACAATTAGATTTAGAATTAAAAAAATTAAGAGATGCTAATAATTTAGTTAGTGATGATGAAGAAGATGAAGGAACAGGAGAAGTTCCACTAGTATCTTCTAATCCAAGTATTGAAGATATCAAAGCAAATTCTGTTGATATAAACGAAATGAATCGTATAAACAACAATCCTCCAGAACAATTAGAATCTTTAGATACTTTAGAGGAACCACCAATTCAAACTAATTCAATACCAACACCAGTAAATCCAGAACCTATAGCAGATAATACTCCATATACTCCAGCAACTACAGTTCCTGAATTTAATATTGCAACACCAAATTCTGTAAGTACTTTTGTACCACCAGAAAATATAGTTGAACCACCTGTAGAACAAAATAAATATTTTGGTATGAATAATATGCCTCCAGAATCAACTCCACAGCCGAATTTTATGAACTCCACAGAATTAATGAATAATACATTTAATAATATGACACCTGTAGAAGAAAAAGATAATTCATTTGAAGTATTTGATTCCCCAACACCAGGTAATTCATTTGTTGATATGAATAATAATTCAAATATTAATCCATTACCAGTAGAAGAACCAAAACCAGAACCACCACAACCAGTATTTAATAATTCAATTAATCCATATAATGGAGCACCACTAAATACTGACTTTGATCGTAATCCAAATAATAAATTCTTCACCCCAGTTGTGGATAATACTCCTGAAATAGAAATAAATAACCCAGAGCAACAAGAAGTAGATCCAATGAAAACCGTAGATCAATTAATGTCTAATGGTCAAAAACCAGCAACTCCAGGTAAGATGGAATTAAAAGATGCTATTGCTACAGTACGTTCTTGTATTGAAGGCTTAGGAGAACAAGGATTCTTTATTAATGTTGAAGAAATAGATTTTGAAAATAATTATCAAATAACTATGCAAATCCATAAAGACAACTAACAAGTTGTCTTTTTTATGATATAATCAATATAATAAAAGAGGTATAAATATGAGAAAAACAATAATTACTGCATACGCTATTTCTATTTTAATGTTAGTATTATCAATTGTATATTTTAATTTAGATAATAGTAATGCCATAAAAACATTTTCAGTAGATAATTATAAAGAATATATTGAAAATGAAACAAATAATATCTTTACTCATGAAATAAATAATCAAACAGAAGCAAGAAATATAGCTGAAGATTTATTTGTTAAAATCTATGGTGAAGATGTCTTAAAAGAAAAACCATTTAATGTTAGTTATGATCGTAAAGCTGATACTTGGTTAATCACTGGTACTTTTCACGGAAACAAAAATGCCGTAGGTGGCGTAGCTAATTTAATAGTTACATCAAATGGTGAAGTAAAAGCTATTTGGCATGAAAAATAATAAAGGAAGTTCAAAATGATTATAACTAAACAAAATGCTTATGAAATTCAAAATATAAGAGTTCATGACTTTATAATGGAAAATTTTATATACAATCCCAAAACTAATAATCTTTCTTTAAAACTAATTAGTACTTGGGAAGAATATCCAGGTTTAAATATCACTATAAAAGATATTTCTTTTTTACAATTTCAAAATGCCGATTTTTGGGGCAAACATGAGATAATAGAACTAAATGAGTTTTACTTAGATGAAGATGAATCATCATTAAATAGATTAATTACTGAGTTTAAAAATCAAAATAATAATGAAAACATACCAGATAAATTAAATAAAGATTATATGTTTGAAATTGTTTTTACTTTATTTAATGGTGGAGAGATAAGAATTATTTGTAAGCAAATAAAAGTTCAAAAAGAATAAAATATATTTTATAAAAATATATTTACCAAAGAATTTTTATGATATAATTACTTCTATAATAAAGGAGGATGAATATGCAAAGTTTATTTATGTTATTTATCTTAATAACCTCATTCTTTGGTCTTTTATCTTTTAATACTTATAAAGATGTTTCTATTAACAGAGAAGATCAAAGAGTTGTTGAAAATAATAATACATCAACTGATTATGATAATGAAAATTCATATTTCGATTATGATGATTAAAAAAACACATAAAATAAAATATGTGTTTTTTAATCTTTAGCGACTTCTTTAAAAACAGATTCTGTATCAGTATTACGATATTCACTACCACTTACATAATAAAAGATAGTGGTATTTTTATTTGTCTTAGTTTCTTCACCGGTAATTGCATTTAATGGAACTCCAACCACATTAGCTGGTTTTTCATACCACGTTTTATCAATATCTAAGTTTTCCACAGTATTAACCCAGATATTTTTTGAAATTTTCCCATCTGCTACTTTAAGTTCACTATTATCATCATTACCATTCCATACCATCATTAAAACATTAGGGTTATACCCAACCATCCAACAATCAGTACCAGATGAACCAGTTTTAATCGCATATTTACTAGATATCTTAGATGCTACACTCATAACTGTCGGTGTATTGTAATCCATAAATGCTGAATTATAAGTTGAGGTCATCATTTCATTTAATATATAATCATAAGATTCATTTAATACTAAATCAGCTTTATCATTCTTTTCATATAAGACATTCCCTTGAATATCTTCAACTCTTTCAATAAAAGTTAAATTTCTTTTATAACCACCACTAGCTAAAGTTGTATAAGCTCTTGCAAAATCTAACATACTTAATTCACAAGTCCCTAAAGCTAGTGAAGGAATAGCTTGTAAATCGGCTTTAATTCCCATACGATGAGCTGTATTAACTAAAGTATCTTCACCTAAAAATAAATGTGTTTTAACAGCATAAATATTATCCGAATAAGCAATCGCCGCCGCCATCGTAATATTCTTATTTCCATATTTATCATTATAATTAGCCGGTGAATACTCTTGATTAGTTGAAAACATAAACGTAGTTGGTTCACTTAAAAAAGTCGAAGAAGAAACCATTCCATTTTCCAAAGCCGCATAGTAAAGTATCGGTTTAATTGAAGATCCAACTTGTCTTTTACTACTTATCGCTCGGTTATATTGACTCTTAGTATAATCAAGACCACCAGTTAAAGCCATAACTCCACCTGTCTTTGGATTAACTATAATACTAGCTACTTGCATACTATCTTCATCTTTCATTTCTGCTAAGATATTTTCTTCCATTAACTTTTGGGCATCCATATTAAGTGAAGTATATATTCTAATTCCTCCTGATTCAATTAACGAATCAGGTATTTCTTCTAAGCTTTCTAATTCATCATAAACCGCATCTTGATAATACATTAGCATATTTAAATCATTTTCACTTGCTTTACCATAGATAGCTATATCATTTTTAAATAAATTATCATATGTATTTTGATCAATGCATTCATTATTTAGCATTAACTTACTTATTACTTTAGCTCTCTTTAAAGAGGCTTCATAATCACTAACCGGATTATATTTATTTGGAGACTTAGGAATACCAGCTAAAATAATAGCTTCTTCTAAAGTTAAATCTTTCGCATCTTTATTAAAATAAAAATGACTAGCATTTTCTACACCATAATTACCTTGACCAAAATTAATCGTATTTAAATAACCCTCTAATATTTCACTTTTTTCATACTGAACTTCTAACCTTAAAGTTAAAAATGCTTCTTCAATTTTTCTACTCCAAGTTTTATCAAAATCTAAATACATATATTTAATATATTGCTGACTTATCGTTGATGCTCCTTGTACAATACTTCCACTTTTAATATTTAAATACATTGCTTTAACAATTCTCGGTATATCAAATCCATGATGTTTATAAAAGTTCTTATCTTCTGTACTTAACACCGCATCAATAAAATAAGGTGAAATATTATCCAAAGAAACCCACTCATTATTCCCTGAACCTTGATAGACTAAATCTTCTTTATCATCATAAATATATATTTGATTAGTATTTTTAATATCTAATCTTGGTGAAAAATAAGCATATAAATATAAACCAACAATCCCAAAAATTCCCATAATAAACATAACACAAACCAAAGTAAATAATTTTCTTAATAATTTCATAAAAACACCCATTAATTATTATTAAAAAAAATTTCTAAAATATAAGTGCAAACTATATAATATTATGTTATAATCACTGGCAAAAGGAATGACCTTTATGAAAAAATTATTAAATTTAAGACTTTATAAAGCTAAAAAGATTGAAAATGAATATCTAAATATTAAATCTTTATATAATAATGATACTTATACTTTTAAAATTGATGGTGTTAAGACTTCAATTAATAAAAAGATGTTTATTAGAGAAAATAATGAATTTAAATTTAGTTTAGATTTAATAACTAAAGAAGGTTTATACTTATTAAAAGAAAATGATATGTTATTTGACATTGAAGTATTAAAATTATCTTCTAAATTTACTGATAATAATATAATATTAGAGTATAGATTATCTAGTGCTGAAGATATTATTAAAATAGAAATTGATATTGAAGGTGATGTAAATGAGTAGTTTTATTGAAGAAGAACAAGCTTATTTAAAAAGTAAAATTAAAGAATGTGGTTATGATTGTGATGAAGTAGTTCTAAATGTTTCATCTCGTCCTGAATTTGGTGATTATCAATTTAATGGTGCCATGGCTATGTCTAAACAATATGGTAAAAATCCTCGTGATATAGCGACTGAAATAGTTGAATGTATAAAAAAAGATAATCATTATCAAGATATAAATATAGCTGGACCTGGTTTTATCAATATTACTTTTAGTAACGACGCTTTAATTAAACATATTAATGATTTAAATGCTAATATTAATCTTAATTATGAAAATGATCACCCTAAAACAATCTTTATGGATTACGGTGGTGCTAATGTTGCTAAAGCCTTACATGTCGGTCATTTAAGAAGTGCTAATATAGGCGAAGCTTTAAAAAGACTATCTAATGCTTTAGGTAATAAAACTATTGCTGATGCTCACTTAGGTGACTGGGGACGTCCTATTGGTCTAGTTATGTTAGAAATTAAAAAACGACAACCAGAATTACCATACTTTGATCCAAGTTTTAATGGTGAATATCCAACTGAATCACCAGTTACTAATGATGATTTAATGGAAATATATCCCTATGCTAGTAGTAAAGCCAAAGAAGATGAAACATACATGGAAGAAGCTCGTTTAATGACTTCTAAATTCCAAGAAGGCGAAAAAGGTTTAATGGCTTTATGGCACCATATTATGAATGTTTCTAAAACTGATATTAAAAGAATTTACGATAAATTAAATACAACCTTCGAAGTCTGGGAAGGAGAATCAGACGGCTATCAATATATTGATGAAATGACAGAGTATTTAGAACGAGAGCACATTGTTGAGGATAGTGAAGGGGCCCGTGTTATTAATGTCAAAGAAGAAAATGATGATCATGAAATACCTCCTTTATTATTAGTTAAATCAAATGGCAGTGCTTCTTATGAAACAACCGATTTAGCTTGTATTTGGGAGAGAATGAAAAAATGGCATCCAGATGAAATATGGTACTTAACTGATGCTCGTCAATCATTACATTTTGAACAAGTCTTTAGAGCAGCGCAAAAATCTCATATCGTTGATGAAAATGTTAAGTTAGAATTTATTCCTTTTGGTACAATGAATGGTGCTGATGGAAAACCATTTAAAACTAGAGATGGAGGAGTAATGACTCTTGAAGCTTTACTTGACCTAGCTAAAGTTGAATGCGAAAAGAAAATACTTCCAAATATCACTGGTGAAGAACGTGACAAAGTAGCTGAAACTTTATCTGTCGCTGCCATTAAGTATGCTGATTTAATACCATTCCGTTTAACTGATTATAACTTTGATCCTGTTAAATTTAGTGACTTACAAGGTAAAACAGGACCATACTTACTATATTCAACTATTAGAATGCGTTCACTTCTAAAAAAAGCTGAAGAAGCTAATCTAAAATATAATGAATATAAAGTAATAAATAATAATCTAGATCGTGACGTTATTATCTGTTTATTAAACTTAAGAAGTGTTCTAACTAAATCCATAAATGTTAAATCATTAAATGATATTACAGAACATTTATATAAAATAACTAATCTATATAACAACTTTTATGCTAACCATCATATACTTACAGAAGAAGATAAAAACTTACAGGAATCTTGGTTAATTCTTACCAAAGTTATCTATGATAATAATATGAAATTATTAAATATATTAGGTATCGAAGTACCAGATAGAATGTAAATTAAAAAAATTTAAAAATATCTATTGTCATATTAAAAAAAATATGTATAATGGTGTCTAGTGAATTATTTGGAGGTTATATTTAAAATGAAATTAAAAGATTTAACTCAAGCTGAACTCGAAGCTATGTCCTATGACGATATAGCCGCAATGATCTTAACCGAAACCAATCGTCAAATGAAAATAAATGAACTATTTAAAGAAGTATGTAAATTAGTTGGTTTATCAGATGATGAATTTGTAGATAAATTACCTGCTTTCTTAGATGTTTTATCAACTGATCATCGTTTCATAATGTTAGAAAATGGTTTATGGGATTTAAAAACAAAACATTCTACTAAAGTAATTATTGATAATGATGATGAAGATGATGACATTGAAGAAGACGTTGACTTAGATAATATGGATGAAGAAGAATCTGAAGATAAAGACATCTATTCTGATGAAGAAGATGAAACAGATGACTTAACTGACGATGATGATTTAAAAGACCTAGTTATCATTGATGAAGATGAAGAAGCAAATGGCATAATGTAACCATTTGTTTTTTACATTTAAAATTAATATGATATAATACAAGACGAAAGGCGTGAAATAATCATGTTTGAAAGATTAGAAGCGATACAAACAAAATACGAAGAATTAACCGAAAAGCTATCTACCCCTGAAGTACTAGCTGATTATAATGTTTTAAAGAAACTATCAAAAGAACAAAAAGATTTAGAAGAAACATATTTAAAGTACAAAGAATATCAAAAAGTTGAAAGTAATATCAAAGAAGCTAAAGAACTATTAAATGATCCAGAAATGGGTGAAATGGCTCAATTAGAATTAGAAGAATCACAAGCTAAAAAAGAAAAATTAACTAGTGAACTTGAAATCTTACTTATTCCTAAAGATGAGAATGATGATAAAGATATAATTATGGAAATAAGAGGTGCCGCTGGTGGCGATGAAGCTAATATCTTTGCTGGTGACTTATTTAGAATGTATTCTCGTTATGCTGATTCTCAAGGTTGGAAGATTGATGTCATTAATTCTGAACCAGGTACAGCTGGCGGCTATTCGCAAATTGAAGCTAAAATAAAGGGTGAAAACGTATATTCTAAATTAAAATATGAATCAGGATCTCATCGTGTCCAAAGAGTCCCTGTAACAGAATCAAATGGTCGTATCCAAACCTCTACTGCTACCGTTTTAATAATGCCTGAAGTCGAAGATGTTGAAATCGATATCAATCCTAACGATTTAAGAATTGATGTTTACTGTGCAACAGGTCATGGTGGCCAAGGTGTTAACACAACTCCATCAGCTGTTAGAATAACTCATATTCCAACTAATACAGTTGTAACATGTCAAAATGAACGCAGCCAATTACAAAATAAAGCTCAAGCTATGGAAGTATTAAAAGCTCGTTTATATCAAGCTGAACAAGAAAAACAAGATGCTGAAGTAGGTAATGAAAGACGTAGTAAAATAGGTACAGGTGACCGTGCTGAAAAGATAAGAACATATAACTATCCCCAAAATAGAGTAACAGATCATCGTATCGGTTATACTACTAATACTCTAGATCGTGTTATGGATGGTGATTTAGATGGTATCATCGAAGCTTTAATTACTGAAGACTTACAAAGAAAACTAAAAGGAGAATAATCTCCTTTTTTTAGAAAGAAGATTCCTATGACTGAATTAGAATATTTAAAAAAATACCTTCCTCCAGAAAAAAACTTAGAAGAAGCTATTCAAAGACTAGAAAGTGGTGAACCAGTTCAATATATTATTGGTGAAACCTATTTTTATAATAGTCCAATTAAAGTAAATAAGGATGTTTTAATCCCTCGTCCTGAAACTGAAGAATTAATGGAAAAAGTAGCTAAACTAATTAAAGAGTATCTTCCATCTAATCTAAGTATTCTAGATATTGGAACTGGTAGCGGATGTATTCCTATTGCTTTAAAAAAAGAGTTTAAAGATGCCAATATTACCGCATGCGATATTTCATCTAAAGCTCTAGATGTAGCTAAATCAAACGCTAAACTAAATAATGTTAATATTAATTTTCAAGAAAGCGATATCTTTTCTAATATAGATGGAACATTCGATTTAATAATTAGTAATCCTCCATATATTAGAGAAGATGAAGAAATAATGCCAATTGTTAAAAATAATGAACCTCATCTTGCTTTATATGCTAAAGATAATGGTTTATATTTCTATAAAGAAATAATTAAAAAATCTTTTGATTATTTAAAACCAAAATCTATTATTGCTTTTGAAATAGGTGAAGAACAAGGAAGTGATATTATAAATATTGCTAAAGAATATTTTTCTAATGCTAAAATAATCTTAGAACAAGATTTTCATCATCTAGATCGTTATATTTTTATAATTAATGAATAAAATATACTAATATCACCCAAAATTATGTTAGGTGATATTTTAAATGAAAAAAATAATCTATGTAGCTTTAATCTTATTTGTTCTATCATTCTTTCTATATAATGAAAATAATCCTTTAATTCCTCAAGATTCAATTAGATTTAGAATTATTGCTAATAGTAATTCTAATATTGATCAAAGTACTAAATTACAAATTAAACAAGATTTAGAAAAAGAGTTCTTTCCGTTACTTGAAAATGCTAAAAACTTAGATGAATCAAGAAAAATAATTATGGAAAATGAAGATATTATCAAAAATACTTTAAACTCATATAATATACCATATAGAATAAATTATGGGCCGAATTACTTCCCAGAAAAGAACTATAAAGGTCTTACTTATGATGAAGGTGAATATGAATCTTTAGTTATTTCTCTAGGCGAAGCTAAAGGAAATAACTGGTGGTGCGTTATGTATCCACCATTATGTTTATTAGAATCAAATGCTGATGATTATGATGATGTCGAATATAAATTCTATCTTCAAGAAATCCTTGATAAATGGCGCTCATAATTCTAATTCATATTTAAATCAATTGACAAAATTAATTGTTAATTATATAGTAAAATTGATAAGAGAAACTTATCAAAAATTACTTATAGAAGTATGAGAGTGATTAAATGAAACAATTAATAATTGATGGGGGACATGAACTAACTGGTGAAATAAAAATCAGTGGTGCTAAAAATAGTGTTGTTGCTTTAATACCAGCAGCTATTTTATCCAATGAAGAAGTTACATTATATAACGTCCCAGATATATCTGATACTAGAGCTTTACTAGATATAATTGCTTTATTAAATGGTAAAGTACAATATCAAGATGAAATAATGAAAATCGATACAAGTCATATAGAAAATAAATTGGTTCCAGAAGAACTAAGTAAAAAACTAAGAGCTTCTTATTACTTTATGGGAGCTTTATTAGGTAAATTCCATTATGCGGAAATATATTTCCCAGGTGGATGTAATATTGGTTCAAGACCAATTGATTTCCATATTAATGGTTTTCAAAAACTAGGTGCTGAAGTAACTATTGAAGGTAATAAATATATCTTTAAAGCTGATAAACTAAAAGGCGCTCGTATATATTTAGACTTTGCTTCCGTAGGTGCTACTATTAATATTATGTTAGCGGCTGTTAAAGCTGAAGGTACAACTTATATATCAAATGCCGCTAAAGAACCAGAAATCGTTAATATTGCTACACTACTTAATAACATGGGTGCAAGAATTACTGGCGCCGGAACTAGTGAAATAAAAATTGAAGGTGTTAAAAAACTAGGTAGAGCCGTTATTGATGTTATTCCTGATCGTATTGAAGCAGGTACTTATACAATAATTGGTGCTTTACTAGGTAAAAACCTAAAGATAAGTGGTATTATTGAAGACCATATTGATGCTTTACTTTCTAAATTAAAAGAAATGGGTGTTGATATGAAAATTGATAATAACTCCCTAGTTATCAACAGGCCTAAAAAATATAAATCAATAAATGTTAAAACATTAGTCTTCCCCGGTTTTGCTACCGATTTAGGTCAACCAATGAGTGTCTTATTAACCCAAGCGGATGGCATCTCAATCTTTGAAGAAACAATTTATGAAAATCGTATGGGCCATATAAAATACTTACAAAAAATGGGAGCCAACATCAGAGTAAATGATCGTACAGCAATTATTGTTGGTAAAACACCACTAAAAGGTGAAGAAGTAACTGCTACTGATTTAAGAGCTGGTGCTGCTATGGTTATTGCTGGTTTAATAGCTGAAGGTAAAACAACTATTAATGAGATAGAACATATCTTAAGAGGTTATGAAAATATCGTTGAAAAACTAACTAAAGTTGGTGCTAAAATCAAGATAAAAGAAGTATAGGAAAATTTGACAATTATTCCTAGATTTGATAAAATGCTAATCGTTATGGTGCATTATCCTAGTCATAAAAATTATTTGAAGGTGGGGCTAAAAATCTACCAATTGTACTGATATGACACTTTGTATACTTGCTTGGTTCGCCCAGAATCGGGTGGGTATATGATTTAAGATTTAAGGACAAATTATAATGGCATATAAAGAGTTCCTTTCATCCCGTCTGCTGTGAAGATAAACTAGTGCATGTCGTGAGTGATTACATGGGATAGTAATTGAAAATGTAACTGCAAAAGCGAATAAGAATAATCCCTATATGATAGAGAAATTCTCTAGGGTGTATGTATTATAAAGTTTGAGGTACGGACTAAGTGGTAATCGAGTAATCGAACCGGTAACATTCGATTGGTTCCTTTAAAGAGAAATCGCCAGAAAGTAATTGATGGTAAGAACTAGAGAAATTCAACTCGACCAAAGCCGTAAAATTAATTTATAATATACCATAAATATTTACTAAATTACTTTATAAGGAGAGTTAATATGAAGAGTAATGTTAACTGGATATATAAAGTTTTTTTATTATCTTTTATTTTATCTATTTTATTTAGTGGAATATCAACTGTTATATCTAATTCCTTTAATGAAATAATCTTAACTATTATCATTTTAATAGTTATTTCTATTGGAATTATCTTTGATATGATAGGTGTTGCTGTCTTAACTAGTAAAGAAGCTAACCTTCATGCTAAAGCCACTAAAAAATTAAAAGGTGCTAAAGAAGCTATATCTTTGTTAAAAAATTCAACTAAAGTATCATCAGTATGTAATGATGTAATTGGTGATATATGTGGTATCGTGAGTGGTAGTTTAGGTGCTGTTCTTACCATATCAATTGCTAATTATTTTAATTTTAATCTAACTATAACTACTATTTTAGTAACTGCTGTTATTTCAGCTTTAACAGTTGGTTTCAAAGCTGTCTTCAAAGGAGTAGCTACTAAAAATAGTGATTCAATCGTCTTTATGACGGGAAAAGTTATTTCTATCTTCAAAAAGAAGTAAAATAGCAATAAAAAACAAGATTAATACTTGATAAGTTAAATTCTTATGATATAATACATAAGACGAAGAAATTACTATGTCTTGAAATTGAGACATGGCGGAAGGAGAATAAAAATGAAAAAAGATATCCATCCAGAACTTAAAGATTGCAAAGTAACTTGTGCTTGTGGAGCTACATTCATGACTAAATCTACTAAAGATGAAATCCATGTAGAAGTATGTAGTGAATGTCATCCATTCTATACAGGAAAACAAGGTAAAGCTAAAAAAACTGGTTCTGTTGAAAAATTCAACCGTAAATATGGTTATGATCAAGAAGCTGCTAAATAGTGGCTTTTTTTCATTTTCTAAATTCTGTGGTATACTATAAATAGGGTGGTAATTATGGGTCGAATAGGTTATTTATTTACAAGAATAAAAAATATGAATTATCATAGTTTCTTTGATACGATTAATTATGTTCATGAAAAAAATCATAAGAATAGAGTCTTTATCTTCTTTGATATTATTAATTGTGGTCTAAAATACCAAGCTGGTTATATGGACTATAAATTATATGAAATGTATGATTTAAATAAACAACAAAGAGAAACTATTGTTACTAGAGGTATTAATAATGATATTGTTAAAAAATACAATAATCCAGAATATATGAAATACTTTAGTAATAAAATAACTTTTAATAAGAAATTTAATAAATATTTATTAAGAGATTGGATGGAAGTTAAAGATACTAAAGAAAGTTATCAAGAATTTAGTGAATTCTGTAAAAAACATCCTCGTATCTTAGTTAAACCTTTATCAGAAAGTTGTGGTAAAGGTGTTGAAATATTTAATGTTAATACCCATAATGTAAAAAAGATATATAATAACTTATTAGAAACTAAAAGATACTTAGTTGAAGAAATAGCTGTTCAATGTAAGGAGATAGCATCCCTTCATCCATCATCAATTAATACTATAAGAATTGTTACTTTAAATCATGAAATAGTCGCTGCTTTCCTAAGAATAGGTAACAATAATAATATCGTTGATAACTTTAATCATGATGGATTAGTAGCTCCAATTAACATTGAAACTGGTATTATAGATTATCTAGCTATCGATAAAAAAGGTAATATATATGATAAACATCCCGTAACTGGTGAATCAATTATTTGGTTTAAAATACCTAAATGGCCTCGCATAAAAAGATTTGTTATTAAAGCTTCTTATGAAGTACCAGAAGTAGGTTATGTTGGTTGGGATGTCTGTTTAGGTCCAAAAGATCCATTCTTAATTGAAGGTAATGAATTCCCAGGTCATGACTTATATCAACTACCACCACATCGTTCTAATGGCCAAGGCCTATTACCAAGATTTAAAGAAGCTATGAATAAAAAGGAGAATAATGATGAAGATAGCAATCGCAACTGATCATAATGGTGTAAATGAAAAAAAAGAATTAATTAACAGATTAAATGAATATGAATTTATTGACTTAAGTCAAGATAATACTCCAACTGATGATTATCCCGACTTTGCTTTTCGTGTTTGTAAAAGCATTATTAATAAAGAAGCCGATCTAGGAATCTTAATGTGCGGTACAGGAATTGGTATGAGTATTGCGGCTAATAAAGTAAAAGGTATTCGTTGTGCTCATTGTTCCAATGTCTCACAAGCCCATCTTGCTCGTGAACATAATAATGCTAATATCATCGCTTTAAGTTACAAACAAGATTTAAATGAATTAGAAACAATGATAAAAGAATTTTTAAATACTGAACCATCTAAAGAAGAAAGACATCAAAGAAGAGTAAATAAAATCATAAGTTACGAAGAAGGTACATATAATGAATTATAAAGCATATATCTATATTATAACTTTACTTATTAGTATCTTTGCTTTATCTGGTGTTAACTTTGATAACTTTATTAAAACTAATAAAGTAATTGAAGCTCGTCTTCTTGTAATGCTTTTAAGTATTGCCACTAGTTATTTAGTTACAAACTTTATAACTGATTTTATTAATGTAAGCAGTCTTATCAAAGGATGATCTGATTGAATAAAAATTTACTATACATCGTTGTATTACTAATTCCCATAACTATAATTAGTTTCTTCTTTAAAGAAACTAATTTTAATATGGAAAAAAATAATAAACAGAGTGTTGATGAATTACAAGAAGTCACAGTATCTAAGGATAATGAAAATCTAAATCTTGAATTAGAAGAATATATTATTGGTGTTGTAGCTGGTGAAATGCCTGCTTTATTTCATGAAGAAGCTCTAAAAGCTCAAGCTATTGCTTCTCGTACTTATGCTATAACTTATTTAAAAGATCATCCTTCAATAAAAACAACAACTGATAACCAAGTTTATCTAAGTAAAGAAGAAATGCAATCTAAATGGCAAGATAATTATGATGAATATTATGAAAAAATAAGTAACGCTGTAAATAGTACTAAAGACTTAATCATGTATTATCAAAATGAACCTATAAAAGCCTATTACTATTCTATGTCTAATGGTTATACTGAATCATCAATTAATGTCTTTAATGAACAAAAAGCTTATTTAAATATTAAACCATCTCCCTGGGATCAAGATAATGAAGAAACTATTACTATTCCAAAAGAAGACTTCTGTAATAAATTATCTATCTCTTGTAATCAAATAACTATCTCCAATATTATCAAAGATGAATCTAACCGAGTGTCAGAAATAACCATTAATAATAAAAAATTTACTGGTCTTGAAATTAGAAAACTCCTATCTTTAAGATCAACAGACTTCACAATAAATATAAAAGATAATATATCTATAACTACTAAAGGATATGGTCATGGTGTTGGCATGAGTCAATATGGTGCTAATGAAATGGCTAAACAAGGCTATTCTTATGAAGAAATATTAAAATACTATTATCAAAATATTGAAATAGATAGTATTTAAATGTATATTTCTTTTTTTCTTGTCCAAACTTAATATTAGAAAGGTGATAATATGACAAGAAAAAAATTAAAAGATTGGGTTATTCCAACTTTAGGAATCTTTGTATTAATCGGTGCCTTATTTAGTTATTATTTAATAAGTAATTTAATAAATACCAATTTAGTACCAGATAATTCATATGTAACAGATGCTATGGTTGATAACACAATCGATGTTCAAAACGAAGTTGAAACTACTGAAGAAGTAAAAATAATTAAACCTTATAAAGGAGAAGGTATTACCATTAGTAAATATTATTACAATGATGAAGATGATGAAAGTAAACAACAAAAATCCTTAATTCGTTACCAAAATATTTATATGCCAAATACAGGTATCTTGTATTCATCAGATAACTCCTTTGATATAGTTCCAGTTTTACCAGGTAAAATTAGTGTTGTTAAAACTGATGATATCCTAGGTAATATAATTGAAATCGAACATAATAATAATATAGTAACTATTTATCAAAGTGTTAAAGATGTTAAAGTAAAAGTTGGTGATGAAGTAACCCAAGACACAATAATCGCTACTAGTGGTTCTAATAAACTAGAAGATGAAAAAGAAAATTGTCTTCATTTTGAAGTATATCAAGATGGTACATTAACTAATCCAGAGGAATTCTTATTATCTAATAATCAGTAATGTTTAAAAAAAGATCTACTATTACTATCCAATTTGTTCAAAATGGAATAATAGTATTTGCTAATCATCAGTTATTAAAATATCCAATGTCCTCTGTTGATAACTACAAAATTATTGACAAGTTAATCTTCTTAGATGAAATAACAAATATATTTAAAGAAAATAACATAAATAATCATATTTTAACTGATAACATTAATATCATTATTGATAACACATATACTAAGTATGATAAAGAGACACTTAAACAACTATTTATTGATTTATCATTTAATGAAATAAATCTTATCAACTTAATTAATATCTTAAACATTGCTAACCATGAATTAATAATAGATATATCCCATAACATCATTAAATTTTACTATAATAATGAATTATTAAGTATTAATGTCTATTTTAATAAATATAAACAAATATTAATGATGTATTTAAAAGATCTTATTCAAAATGAAAACATCAAAGTAATTAAAATATTTGGTAATTATGAAGATTTATCAACATTAGTCAAGTATCTAAGTAAAACAATCTTTAAAGATATTTATATCTATTCACATCCTGATTTAATGCCTATTAAATTATTAACATAATCTTATAGCAAATTAGAAATATTGATGATATAATTGACTTAGGAGGATGATGAATATGAAATATAATATTCGCGGCGAGAAAGTTACTGTTACTCCATCTATGAAAAACTATATAACTGATAAACTATCTAAAATGGATAAGTATTTTGAAAATCCAGATGAGATTAACGTTAATGTTCTTGCAAAAGTAAAAGGTTTAGAACAAATAATTGAAGTTACTGCCTTAACTAAAAGATTTACTCTAAGAGCAGAGGAATCTAATGAAGACTTTTATGCAGCAGTAGACTTAGTTATTAATAAACTAGAAAGACAAATTAGAAAGAATAAAGATCGCTTAAATAGAAAATATAAAAATGTTGAAAATTTAGAATTTAATTTTAATTATGAACCAGAAGATGACGAAGAAACTGAAGAAAATGTAAGTACAATTGTTAAGAGAAAAAATATCTCCATGAAACCAATGGATGAAGAAGAAGCAATGCTTCAAATTGAATTACTAAATCATGATTTTTTTGTTTTCAAAAATATAGATGAAGAATGTGTTTCTGTTCTTTATAAAAGAAAAGACGGCAATTACGGTATAATTAATATGAAATAGGAGCTAATGCTCCTTTTTTTATCTTATAGGAAAGTTCTTAAAAATATTGAAAATATATTGACGAACACTAGTTCGTTATTGTATAATTATCTTACAGGGGAAGATGGTTATGATTATTAATAAAGCTTATAAATTTAGATTGTATCCTAATTACAAACAAAAAGAGTTAATTAATAAAACTCTTGGTTGTTCTAGGTTTATTTATAACTATATGTTAGATAAGAAAAAAGATAATATTTTTTTGTCCAAATATGATTTAAGCAAGCAAGTCCCATCTTTAACTATTACCTACCCATTTTTAAAGGAAGTAGATGTCTGTGCTTTAAGATGTTCTTTATTTGATTTAGATAACGGATTTCAAAAGTATTTTACTAAGAAAGGGAATTATCCTAGATTTAAAGCTAAAGGAGTAAAGGATAGCTATCGTACTAATTATATAAAAAATAAATATAAAGATAAAATATACGAAAATATAAAATTAGACTTAATAAATAAACAAATAACTTTACCTAAACTAAAAGAAGTAAAAATAAGAGGTTATAGAAACTTAAATAAACTTAATGGAAGAATATTAAATGCTACTATTTTTAAGGTAGCAAATAAATACTATGTATCTGTATGTGTTGAAGAGTATTTAGATATAAAAGAAATAATCCCTTCAAGTGTAGTCGGAATAGATGTAGGTATAAAAAGTTTAGTAACTACAAGTGATGGTATTTCTTATGGTAATCCAAATTATTTAAATAGATACGAAAGAAGAATAAAAAGATTACAAAGAACTTTATCGAGAAAAATAAAAGGAAGTAATAACTACTATAAAATAAAATGCAAATTAGCAGAAATATATAGAAAACTAAAAAATGTTCGTATTAAAACTAATGAAGAAATCGTAAGTAAAATAACAAAGGATTATGACATTATAATAAGTGAAGATTTAAGTATACAAAAAATGATAGAAGAATCCAAAAAGTATCTAAGAAAATCTATTACTAATTCTACAATGGGAGATATTATAAATAGACTCAAGTATAAATGTAAATGGCTAGGTAAGAAATTCTATCAAGTAAATAGATATTATGCTAGTAGTCAGATATGTTCCAGATGTAATCATAAAGAAGTAGAAATGAAAAGTCTAAGTAGAAGAAAGTATATATGTAGAAATTGTGGATTAGAAATAGATAGAGATATAAATGCGAGTATAAATATAATGATTGAAGGATTATTTAGAAGTTATCAAACAAATTAAAGAATAAAAGAAATAATAAATAAAAAAAATTAAATAAATAAAAAAAATAAAAAGTTGTACGGTGGCGACCATCGGAAGTTAGGCTTGTGGAGGAGGAAACTCCTGTGAAACAAGAAAAAGAAATCGTGAGGTTTCTTAATGTAAAATAATAATTTTAGTTATTCATTTTACTCATATTCTTGACTTTAGTATCTAAGATAATATAATATTAAAAGCACATAAATGAACAATTTAACCAAAAAGTACTAAAAAAAGCTTTAAATGGTTGAATTTAGTTATAAAATATCTTAAAATATTATATGCGTGAAAAAGAAAGCTTTAATGCTTTTAATATTTTTGTTATAATAAGACAAGTGGAGGAATGCGTCATGGGATTTTTTAGAAAATTAATCGACTCAGAATACAAAGA
Organism: uncultured Bacilli bacterium; assembly: GCA_947585595.1. Lineage (GTDB taxonomy): Bacteria > Bacillota_I > Bacilli_A > RF39 > UBA660 > Coprovivens. The sequence continues at coordinate 2,492 of CANPXB010000015.1, read as the reverse complement.
ATTAAAAAGATTTGAAAAAATAGCTAATAAGATAGATGCTCTTAGCGAAGAAATGGAAGCTTTAAGCGATGAAGAACTACGTGCTAAAACTGATGAATTTAAAGAAGAATTAGCAAATGGTAAAACATTAGATGATATCATCGTACCAGCATTTGCTGTTGTAAGAGAAGCTGCTTACCGTGTTATTGGTGAAAAACCATACTTTGTACAAATACTAGGTGGTTTAGCAATTCACTATGGTAATATCGCTGAGATGAAAACTGGTGAAGGTAAAACCTTAACTGAAACAATGCCTACATATTTAAATGCCTTAGAAGGCAAAGGTGTTCATATCGTAACAGTTAACGAATTCTTAGCTAAACGTGACTCAGAATGGATGGGAAACATTTTTAGATTCTTAGGTTTAACTGTTGGTTTAAATATGCGTGAAATGTCTCCAGAACAAAAAAGAGAAGCATATAACTGCGATGTATTATATTCAACAAATAATGAAATTGGTTTCGACTACTTAAGAGATAATATGGTAGTTAGAGCTCAAGATAGAGTTCAAAGACCATTAAACTTCTGTATTGTCGATGAAGTTGACTCAATCCTTATTGATGAAGCTCGTACTCCATTAATTATATCTGGTGGTAAATTCGATTCTAAAGATTTATATACAACAGCTGATCGTGCTGTCAAAAAACTAGAAGAAGAAGATTACACTGTTGATGAAAAAACTAAGAGTGTATCTTTAACTGATAGTGGTGTTGAAAAAATGGAAAAAACATTCCATTTAGAAAACTTATATGATTTAGATAATGCTGTTTTAGTACACCATTTAAATCAAGCTTTAAAAGCTAATTATGGATTTAAATTAGATGTTGACTATGTAGTTGAAGATGGTGCAGTTATCATCGTTGACCAATTTACAGGACGTTTAATGCATGGTCGTCAATTTAGTGATGGCTTACATCAAGCTCTAGAAGCTAAAGAAAATGTTAAAATTAATGAAGAAACTAAAACAATGGCAACAATTACATTCCAAAACTTATTTAGAATGTATAATAAATTATCTGGTATGACAGGTACTGCTAAAACTGAAGAAGAAGAATTTAGAGATATCTACAACATGTATGTTATCCAAATACCTACAAACAAACCAGTTATCAGAGAAGATTTACCAGATTTAGTATATGCTACTGAAAAAGGTAAATTTGCTGCTATTGTTAATAAGATTAAAGAAATACATGAAACAGGACAACCAATCCTAGTTGGTACAATTTCTGTTGAAAACAACGAAAAATTAAGTGCAATGCTTAAAAAAGAAGGCTTAAAACATGAAGTCTTAAATGCTAAGAATCATGAAAGAGAAGCTGAAATCATTGCTCAAGCTGGTCAAAAAGGTGCAATTACAATTGCTACTAACATGGCTGGTCGTGGTACCGATATTAAATTAGGTGAAGGTGTTGTTGAACTTGGAGGTCTTTGTGTAATTGGTACAGAAAGACATGAATCTCGTCGTATTGATAACCAATTACGTGGTCGTTCAGGACGTCAAGGAGATCCAGGTATGTCTCAATTCTTCGTATCATTTGATGACGACTTAATGCGTCGTTTTGGTACTGATAAGATTAAAGAAATGTTAATTAAAGTTGGCTTCAGTGATGACCAAGCTATTCGTTCTAAAACTTTCACAAAGAGTATTGAAACAGCTCAAAAGAAAGTTGAAGGAAATAACTATGATACTCGTAAATCACTACTTGATTACGATAATGTCATGAATGAACAAAGAGAAATCATCTATTCAAGAAGAAATGAAATTCTTGATCAAGAATCAATTTCAGAAAGAACACAAGCAACATTCGATAGCAATATAGCTAACCTAGTAGATAGTCATATTGAACCAGAAGGTTACTTAACAGAAGATGATAAAAATGAAATTATTGAATATTTAAATACAAACTTAATTAAAACAACAAAACTAGATGTATCTGAAATAATTGATATGAAAGATACAGCTGAAGTTAAAGCTTATTTAACAGAAAAAGTTAGAGAAGACTATAAAGAAAAAACTAAGAGTATTCCTGAAGATGTTATTAATGAATTCGAAAAAGCAATTGCTTTAAGAGTTATTGATGAAGCTTGGATTGATCATATCGGAGCTATGGAACACTTAAGAGAAGGTATTGGTCTACGTGGTTATGGTCAAATAAATCCATTACAAGCTTATACTACAGAAGGTTATGAATTATTTGATGAATTAATGAGTAGTATTGAATCTCGTATTTCAATCTTCTTATTAAAAGCAGAAGTAAGACAAAATACCGAAAGAAAAGATCAAAGAAATAATAAAATAGTTCATGATACACACTTAAAGACAAAAGGAACTCCTATCAAAAATACTAACAAAGTAGGTAGAAATGATCCATGTCCTTGCGGCTCAGGCAAGAAGTATAAAAATTGCTGTGGTAAATAGTAGGTTTTATAAGGGTTTATAAGGAATTATAAAT
>CANPXB010000014.1 GCA_947585595.1 uncultured Bacilli bacterium | reverse complement strand
TATTTTATTATGTTCTATTTTAATAGTTAAAGTCCAATGGTGAAATAAACCAATATAATTAGATATTATATTAATAAAGTTTTGCCATTCTTCTTTAGTTAGATTATTTTTAGTTAAAAATATTTCGGAAGAGAACCCCATAAACATCACCTCATATTAGCATTATAAAATAGATAAAAAAGAAAAAACTGACTTTTTAGTTTCCAGTTTTGTCAGTTTGAAGTGGTACTAAAAACTCAGTTATATCATCGTGATAGTATTCTAGTTCAGGAGCATCAGAGAAGTTTAAATTAGAACTTGGTAAAAACTCTAAATAGAATTTATCAGACATAGCTTGAATATCTTGTGGTTCTTGGGTAGATATTTTAAATTTAACATATTTACTAGATGGTATAATTATCTTTTCTAAATTAGGTATTTCTTTATCATATAATATCCAATAAGCATTACAATATCTACGTTCTAAATCAGTATAAGTTATCATTCCATATGGAATATCGCCATAGTCTTTTTCGTATTTTATTAAGCATTCATGGAAGAAACTTGGAGCATCAACATTAATATGATTATTATCAGTTTCTTTTTTACATCCATATAATGTGAGTTTTGGTAATTCGATTATTTCATATGGTATTTCAGTTGTAATAGGTATATTTTCATCAAAAGTAATTCGTGGAAAAATCTTAAGTTTACTTTCTTTAGTTACTTGACTTGGTTTAATACTATGAAATTGTTCAAAAGCACGAGAAAAAGAAGTGGCATTATCATAACAATACTTAATAGCAATATCCATTATTTTATCATTACCATTATATAATTCTTCACCTGCAACAGATAATCTTCTTTTTCGGATATATTCAGTTAAAGTGACATTGGTTAATAAAGAAAATATTCTTTGCATAGTATAAGAATTAACACCTAACATCATAGCTAATTTATTATAATCAATCTTTTCTTCTAAATGATGATCAATATATTCTGTTATTTTATTTAATGAAGCATAGATATTCATATAATCACCTATATTTATTTTACCATAGAAAAATAAGTACGGGGTGTACTTATTATATTTTATGACTTTCTAAGACATCTTTTTCATATTGTTTATTTAATCTATTCCATCTTAGATTATTTATTAAAAGTTTAAAGAATTTTTTTTCATCTTTTAGATACCAATATTCTTCATACTCTATTTTATCAGGATTAAACTTGATACTATGAAAATTCATTTTACGTAGTTTACTAGCTAGTTTTGTTAAGAAATCTAATTCTTGTTTACTATAATATTGTCTTTGGAAAACATGAATTTTAAAGTCTTCAGAATTAGTGAATATTAAACTAATTAGATCATCAAAAGAATGAGAATGAAGATGATTACGATTATTTTCTTTTTTAGGACCACCAAATTGATAGTATAGATTGTTATTATAAACATAATCTAAGGCATGATAAATTGATTCAAAATATTCACCAGCTACGACATAATAGTTATGATTATATAAATTAACTTTTTTAGGAATAACTACTCTACGATATTTATCATAGACTTCTAAAGCCATATTATAACTTTTAGTACTCGGATAATCTTTTTTATTAAATTCACGATTCTTATCATAAGCTATTTTTAAGGTATCATTGATTAAACTTTTTTGTAAACCTTTAATATACTTTAATTCTTCTTCACTATACTCTTCTTGATATTCTTTAGGTATTTTAAAAGTATCTTTATTTTTTAATAAAGCTTCTAAGACTTCACTTAAGTTATGAACTTCATAAAGTTTATCTTTAACTTCATAATGATATGTTAGATATAAACCAAGAAAGTCTTGGAATAGTAAATTTAAATCTAAGTACTCTTGATCATTATAGATATAATAAGTGTAATTAGCTTTTTTGTCTGTATAATGATATGGAACAGTAATACCTTTATATTTTCTTTTCATATATATCATCTTCTTATTATAATTTTATCATTAATTGATATCATTAGCTAGGAATAATTTAGCTGCTTCATATCTTTTAGATACTAGTTTTTTACCTTGATCACTTAGTTTATTATAACTTCTAGTTAGTTTATCTAAGACGAATTTGGCACCTTCATCGATAGATAGTTTCTTTTCAGCGTAAACCATTCTTAGAAGTGATGGAATACTATAGAAGTGAGCCATAGCATCACTATCAGCAAGACATATTTCTTCAGGAGTTGTTTTCTTAGCTAGACGACTTCCACGATGGTTTAAAATACATTTTTTTATTAATTGTATTTTATCTTTTTCTAAGCCATATTCAGTTAATAATTCTTCAGCTATCTCCGCTCCAATTATATGATGTTCTTCCGTGAAATCTTTATTAGTAACAGATGCTATATCATGTAATAAAGCTGATAAAGCAACTATGTCTTTATCAGCACCATATTTTTTACTGTTAGCAACTGCTAATTTATAAACAAGTTCGATATGATGATCCCAAGCACCCATGCCATAAAAATTAGTTTCGGCTTCACATCTTCTTTTTACTTCGTCATATACTTTATTAATAATTTCTTGCATAATAATCCTCCAGTTTATAACAAGTTTATTATAATACAAAAGTATTTAAGAAAAAAGAAAAAGCTCAATTACTTAAGCTTTAAACAATTGTAGCATTTTCACCATAAACATAAGATAGGTCACGAGCTTTGAAATTTTCTAGACTGCTATAAGGTCTTTTTTGGACTACAAGACCACGATCTTCGCCACCCTCTTCAGCAACTAAGAAGTAATTACCTTCTGGATGATTTTCAACAATTAAACCAACATGAGAATTATTAGAGACAATAATATCACCAGGACGCGCAACATTGAAAGCTATTGGATTACCAACAGTCTTAAAGTCCTTAGTTGAATGAGTAGTAAAGTTACCAATAGCACCTTGGTTAACAGCCCAAGATACAAATGAACTACAATCTGTACCATTTATAACTTCTGATAATGGGAAAGTTTCAGGATTATGAGTACTATAGTGAGTATCTCCATCATATCTTTCATCTAAATAACCAATTTTTTTACCAACTTCAGCAGCAATATGCATTAAACCAACAGCACAATTAACAGCAGCATTACGACCATTGTATTGATTTTTAATACTATTTAATTCAGTTTCAACTTGTTCTGGAGATACATAGTTAAATAATGAATCTTTATATAATAAAGCTAGACGACCTTGTTCATTCCAATTATATAGATCAGATATTTGTTCAGCATAAGCTTTATAGTCTTCTTGTGGAACATACGAAACTGTTTCGATATCATTAGAAATACCTGATATTGTACTTAATAAACTAATAATTGATGATTTCAAATTAGAATTTTCTGTTTCTAAACTACTTATTTGGCTAGATAAACTACTCCTGGCACTAGCATTTTCTTCGGTATTAGCTAGACTACTATATTGACTACGTAAACTTTCTAAAGATTCTTTATTATTTTTATATTCTTGTAATTTATTTAGAGCACTAGTAAAAGTTTTAATATAACTAATTTCTGATTTTAATTTTTGAATAGTTTGAGTTAAATTATTAGATTGAGTAGTATAAGCATCACCACTCCATACTGAACTAAAAGAAACATCATTTAATTGACTAGCTAAGTTTTCAAAGCCAGTTAAAGATGTATTAATACTACTAGCAACTGACGCATAATTCATATCTATCTACCTCACTATTTTATTATAACATATTTGTTTGTTTATTTGAGTATTTATGTTATGATAGTTAACAGGTGGTTTTATGAAGGTTTTTAATATTGAAGATAATCAAGAAGTTGTTTATGTTCAATTAGATGATTTAGCAGTTTTAATGCATTCAGATGAAGCTATACCTGCCTGTATTGTGACACAAGTATTTGGTAATGGTATTGTTATTATTAATGGAAGTAATAATAGTGAGTTTGTCCGTTTTGATGATCCAGTAGCTATTAAGTTTTTTAAAGATGCTGATTGGATTATAAATTTTAAGGATTATTATAAACTTAGTGAAAAAGAGTTAATAGATCATGGTCAAGCAATTCAAGATGAAATGAATGAGATAGCTAATAAGTTTAATGCTTTACCATTAGAAGAACGTAAAAAGAATATGGATCTAAGAAATAGACATGAATTATTAGATCATAAATTTGCGGCTTTACCAAGAGTATTATGGTTTAAACAAGGTTTTATTTCCATACCTTTTCCAGAAGTTATTGATAATGATGGATTTAAAATAGAAGCTGATGATAAGAGTGCAGGATATGAAGTTAAACAAGGAATTAATCCAATGCAAGTCTTTTTATATCGTACTGATGGTCAAGAATTAAAAGAGAATGATAAAATTCCAATGAGTTTATTACAATCAGCTTTAAGCTTATTAATTATGAATAATATGGAATGTAATGAATTTTTAGGTGACTTTGAAGAAACTAAGAAGTTAAGTGATGATGGGAAAGCACTTATTACAAGTGTAAAGATTAAAACTAAAGAAGAAGAAAAAGAAAATAATAAAGGTCAAAAGTTAACTTTTGGTAAAAAAGTAAAACAATTCTTTGAAGGCTTATTAAAAGGATAGATATGTAAGTTATCTATCCTTTTTAATTATGTTATAAACACTTTCTAAATTATTAAATTTAATTGGGTATTCTTCTTTAGTATTCATATTACGTAAATTAAATGTTTGATTATTAATTTCATCTTCACCAAGAATAATAACATAAGGTATATTTTCTTTATTACAGTAATCTAAACTTTTTTTAATTTTTTTATCATTCATTTCGATATCGATATTTAAATTATATTGACGTAACTTATTTGCTAGTTTTAAACTTTCGGACTTAGTACCTAAAGGAATAATATATAAATCTAGGGATGTATTATTGTTTAAAGTTTCATCATTTTTTAAAAGTTCAAAAATAGATGTTAAACCAAAACTAATACCAACAGCTGGATAAGAATTACCATCATTAATGAAGTCAGTAATCATTTTATCATAACGACCTCCCCCACCAATAGCAGCACTTAATTTACCATTTTTTTCATATACTTCAAAAACATTACCAGTATAATAATCTTGACCACGAGCAAGTGATGAAGTAAAGATACAATAATCTTCAAGACCTAATTTCTTGATAAACTCTACTAAATTATTTAATTCGGTTAAACCTTTAATAATTAATTCATTTGTAGTATTTTTAAATTTTTTATTTAACTTAGTTAAATCTAAAGTAAAGTAATCTAATAAAGTTTTTATTTCAGTTTCAGTTAAGTCAATATTAAGTAATTCTTTAGCTAATTCTTCTTTAGATAGTTTATCTATTTTATCTAAGATAGTAATAGTACTAGAAATTAATTCTTCTTTAACACCAGCTTCTTTTATTAAACCACTCATAAGATTACGGCTATTGAATTTAATTATTATTTCAATATTTAATTTAGTAAAAGCATCAACATAAAGACTTAATAATTCAGCTTCAATCATTTGATTATCTAAACCTACTACATCAACATCACATTGAGTAAATTCACGATCTCTGCCAACTTTTACTGGACCATCACGGAAGACTTTATTTATTTCATATCTTTTAAATGGTAATTTAATTTCATTTTTATTTAATGCAATAAATTTAGCAAATGGAACAGTTAAGTCATAACGAAGTCCTAATTTACGATTACCTTGATCAGTTAGTTTATATATTTCATTTAAGATATCATTATTTTCATCATATTTACCAGCTAACATATCAAAGTAACATAGAATACTAGTTTCAATTGGTTGATAACCATAGTTTTCAAAAGTACTTTTTAAAACACCATTAATATAATTTCTAATTTTTTGTTCTTTAGGTAAGAAATCATAACCACCTTTAACATTTTGTATTATCATTTTTATCTCCTTCTTTCTTTTTCGATGCTTATTACTAAAAAAGAACTATACGACTTGTATAGTTCTAAAAGTTATTTATTATATACAAGTAACAAGCATCACAAATAACACTTGTTACCATAACGTTTGTTATTTAAACAAGTGTAGATTATTATGATGATGTACATGTAAATTTAATAATTCTAACATAGTAATCTTCCCTTTCATGTTATTATCTTAATACGAAACAAATATTTTGTCAAAAAAAATAGCTACATGAAGTAGCTATTATATACTTATTAATACTAAACTTTATTGATGATTTACTAATCATGATGTGCTAAACATAAATATAATATTTTTTGGTAAATCAATTATCTAATGTTTAATACTTCTAAGTTTTAAATTGCTTGATGGATTTGTTGAACGTTTTTAGCTTGATAGCCTTTAGCTGTTTCAACTAAATCAAAATAAACATTGTCTCCTTGATTTAAAGTTTTATAACCATCCTGTAGAATAGCTGAATAATGAACAAATATATCTTCATTCTCCTTATATTCTATAAATCCATATCCTTTTTCATTATTAAACCATTTTACTTTACTTTCCATTTTTATTCCTCCTCTAGCTTAGCACATTGATATTATGCCATATCCCAAAGTCGGTTGTTGTCGAAAATTTAAATTTCTTTATTTTTTTATAAATAATTATCTATCTAAGTCTAAATCGATTTCAATTTCACCAGCAAAATGAGAAGAATCAGAATCAGAATTAATATCACTAACAAAACAGATTTCAATGATATATTTATTTTTTATCCATCTAGTTATTTTAGAATGATAATTAGTGATAAAGCCCATTTTACCATCAATAGTAAAAAATAAATCAGAACCTTCGATATAAGAATCAAAGGAAGTTGTTTTATATGATTCTATTTTAAGTAAGTCTTGTAATGGGCAATTAAGTTCAAAACTAATTGATACTTGATGATTAGCAAAATTACCATCTATATCAAAGGATAAAGAGTCATAGTACTCCATTTCTTTGGTTTTAACATGGTATATTTTACCTTTAAATTTTTCAATAGTTATTTGTTCTTTTAGTTCTTCTAATTTATTAAATTTAAACATATTAACTCCTTTTTAACATTAATTTATTTATTTGATTGTTATTTTTTAATTTTGTTAGGGTTTGATTTTGCAGAATTATGACATCTTCTAAAGGCATATGTAGGATTGCAGCTATTTCTTCATCGTCTAATAAATTTTGAAATCTTAAAATAATATATTTTTGTTCTAATGAAGTTAGGGATTTAATAATATTAAGCATTTCATCACTAAAGTATGAAGTATCAACCATTGAAGAAGAATCAGATAAATTATCAAGAAATTCTTTCTTGCTATCATATTTTATTTTACTATTTAGACTTAGTTTATCATTTTCTTTTAAATCTCTAAGAATTTTTCTTTTTAAACAACCAGTAATATAAGCATTCATATAACTAATTATTTGACCAATATATCTAGAATTTGTTCGTTCAATAAACTCAAAAGCTAAAAGGTCAGCCTCTGATTTTAATTCTAGATAATAATCACTATTGGGAAGAATATGATATATTTTGCTTAAATCACTAACTATTTTACGAATACTTAAAAATATTTTATTATAAATTAATTGTCTTGTATCATATATTCCAGAATAATAGTAGCCAAGTAAAAAGTTTATTTCAAATAAGTCAATACGACCTACACATCTTAAGACTGTATTAATTCTTTTAACGTCTAATGATATTTTACCATTTTGTTCTTTACCAAAATACCATACAAAGTATATAGCTCTTATAGTACTGTAATTAAAAGTTTTTACTAAATCAACTGATGCTTTATCAATATTTAGAATAGTAATTATTTCTTGGTATTCTTCTTCAGTTTGACAATTATTTAATCTAGCAAAAGCATCTTTACGAATCTTTAAATGATATTTTTTGATAGCTTCATTTAATTCTTCATCAGATATGTCTTGAGGATTAGGTATATTCATATGATCTAAGTAACTAAAAATATTAGCATAAGATAAATTATTTCTTTTACAAAAATCAACTAGTCTTTCACCATGATAAAACCATATTTCTTTATATTCGTGATGTTGTTTGTAATACTCTATAGCAGCAGATACTATTTCATCATCACTATATTTAGGATTAGTTTCGCGAATATTAGCAATATAAGTTTTTAATGTTGGATAAATATAACCTTTTAAATCACAATATTTCTTTAAACTTAATCCTCCTATTTTATAACGGGGAATGCGTTTAGTTGGATCATCGGCAAAGTAAACACTTAATCTATGATTTATTTCGTCTATATTAGTTAAATCTTTTATTTGACGATAGATTCTTTGAAAGTTATAGTCATGAGTAAGACAATACTGTCTTAAAGACATTCCTTGATAAGTAAAGCGACAACGAGGGTCTTGGTAATCTTCGATAGCTTTTTTAATTATTTCAGGAACTGGTAAATCTGGGTTAATTTTTTTAAAATCATTAATACGAGCTAGAATACGGGAATATTTAATATCGTTTTCAGCACAATATTGTCTTAAAGATAAACCTTGATAAAAATATACTCTACTCATAATTCCCCCTGTTAATCAATCAATTTTTAATCTATTAAACTACTTATATCATTATTTTTTATATATTCAAAAACTTCTTTAAATTCATTATCTATAGGATATAGTTTGGTATCTGTAGCAAGCCAGATATCAGAAAATCCTTTAGCACCATTTTTAATTAATTCTTGAGCCATTTCCGAATTATATTCATAGTTATCTTCTTGATCGGCAAAACTAACATAACCTTGTAAATCATATAATTTAGCTTGTAGGTCGCATTCTAATTTATCACATTGATAAGCAAAGAATGCTTCTTTAGTTTGGCATTCATCAAATTCTAAAATAAGACTTTCGAGTTTTTCACCATCAATTAAGTCTTTTAGTATTTCATGAATAGCTGCATGACCTTTGGCAGTTTTAGAAGCATAATCGGAAGCAGTTATTTCAATATCACCTATTACTGTTTCTTCTAATTCATGAATAGCTAGCATAAAGATAACTTTTTCTAAATCGATATTAATTTGATATTCAGACTTCATAGCTATAGCTAACATTTCCGTACTATAGATATGTTCAGCAACACTTTCAACTCTTTCTTTTTTTATATGCCAAGTTAACCAACCACTACGAATGACATCTTTTAATTTATTACATAAGATATAAAATTTAATAACACTTTCAGCTTTTTGCATAATACACCTTCTTTTGTTTAATTATAAATGCGAGGAACTCTTTTACCAATAGTACATAAGACTTCATAAGGAATAGTATCTAGGTATTTAGCTACTTCATTAATATGGTTAATATCTTTTAAGATAATAACATCGTCACCTACTTTAACTTGGTCATCTACTTTAACAAATAACATATCCATACAGATATTGCCAACTATTTGATACTTATGATTATTAATATAGACATAACGACCAGTATTTTTTCTAATAAGACCATCGGCATAACCGATACAGACAACAGCGATTAATTCATCACCTTTAGCGATATAAGCGCCACCATAACCTAGTTTATCGCCTTGATGTAACTTATTTATTTGGATAACTTCACTATGTAAACTAATTGTAGATTCTAGTTTCAAATCTTTATTATCAGTAAAACCATACATGATAATACCTAAACGACAACCATTTATAAATGGTAATTTAGGATAGTTAGTTAAAGTTTCACTAGCAGCTAGATGAATAATAGGTATTTCCTCTTTATTAAGATCAGCAATAAGTTCTTGGAACTTAGTAAATTGCTTTTCTGTATCTTCTTTATTTAAAGCATTATAAATATGAGTAAATACTCCTTCAAGATGAATATTATGTTTTTTAAGTAAAGAATAAGTTTTATTTATTTCTTCTTTAGTAGACATACCTAAACGATTCATTCCACTATTTATTTTTAAATGAACTTTTAAATTAGGATGTTTTTCTTTTACTAAAGATGTAGCATATTCAAAAGAACTTACAGTAATAGTAATATTATTTTCTTCACAGATAGATAAGTATTTAGGATTAATAATACCTAAACAAAGAATGGGAATATCTTTATACTCGGTTCTTATTTCTAGGGCTTCTTCTAATAAAGCAACAGCAAGATAATTACATCCACCAGCAATAATTGATTTAACAACTGTTAAATCATTATGACCATAACATTCAGCTTTAACAACACCAAAATAGTATTGATAATCAAAATAGTAATTAATTATTTGATGAACATTATCTTGAATATTTTGTAAATTTATTTGGGCATATGTATGACGATACATAATAACACTCCTCTATTTAATAACTATAATCATAAACAAAATCAATACCATATTCTTGTAAAGTATAGTATTTTTTTAAAACTTGACCGATTTCTCTTACATTATCATCAGGGTATGTAGATAATAATTTTTCCGGAATACTGCTTGGTAAATCTAATAATACTAGATCATGACCTACTACTTGGAAAGCAAAATTATTAAAAGCATCTAGTAGGTATTCAGAATCATTTTCTTTTAAAGTCACAGCAACGTGATTCGCCGTAGCAGGTGTTGCTCGATGCCAAGTATCTGTTTCATCAGTTTTAATATAAAGTAATGAGACATTAAAACCTAACGTTCTTAAAATATCATTAATTAATAAGTTAATATGACGACAACAAGCAGTACCATACATAACTTGTAAAGGTTCTTGGGTACTGGGTAAAGCTAAATAATTAAAAGATGGTGAAAAATGCATTTCGTTATTAAAACTAAAATGACCATGACGAAGTAAATAATTTATTAAAGAATAGCAAGTTAAAGCATTATCAGGTTGATACTTCATTAAGTTATCTTTTAAAGATAATAAAAAGTCCTGGTAATGATGCGCGGTTGTTAATTCATCTTGTTTAGTTAAATATAGCATTGTATCCCCCCTACTTAATTTTATTTATTACCAACAATTACTTTACCATCAATGTTACAAATATAGCAATTAGGTAATTTTTCTTTGATATGATTTAAAGCATTTTGATCTTGTTCAACTTTACGACCAACAAAGACACCTTCAATTAATTTAGCTGGTAAGCCAAATATAATAGCTGTTTCACGATCAGTAGTTTGAGCATTACGATTTAATCTCTCAGTTAAAAACTTATCATAATAACGATAATCTAAAAAATCTTTTAAGGTTTCTTCATCCATGTCTAAACTCCATACATCAGCTTTGATTAGCTCTTGGGCAAGAGGATTGTTTAAATTGAGAATAAAAGCTATTTGACGTTTATTAGCTACTAAACTAGGTAGAAATCTTACTTCTTTAGTTTGATCACCCCAGTACATCCAAACTTCCTCACGATTATTTAACTCTTCAGTATAAGAATCAAATTGATGATAAGGAATTAATTCAGTTACCTCTTTAGAACCTGGTCCACGACCGATAGTATAAGTAATAGTAAAACCACTATATTTTTTTATATAATCTTTAAGTAAGATATCTTCTTTTATTTCCCACATTCCAACACTATGGGAAATCTTATTATGAACATTTTCATCAGTAAAGTCATTACTTATAAAACCATTTTCAGCTATCCAATCAAAACCATCTAACATACCTAAGATACCATGAAGGTAATTATATTTAGAAAGTTTAACATCATCACCTACAGCATATTTATTATACGAGTCTATTTTAGAATTATCATAGAATAATTCAATTTGTTTTAAGATTAATTCTTTAGCATGACCATTAAAATTTTTATTAGTATGAGAAATAAATTGTTCTTTATTCATAGAGCCTTCTCCTCTCATATAATATTGTAATACATTATGTGATTAAAGCAAAAGAAAAACTTGAATAATCAAGTTTTATTTTCTTTTATATATTAATTTATGAAATGGTTCTTCAGGATGGGGTTTAGTTGCTTTAGTTAAATTAATAGATGTTAAGGTATCAGCAATATCTTGAGGAAGAACTTCTTCTCCTTCAGATGCATAACCATTAGGAATCTTTTTATAACCAAATAATTCTAAGTGACGTTTTAACCACCAACCATGAACTAAGAAGCGACGATATATTTGATTCATATCTTCTTGAGTAAGATCCTCACCATATTTTAAATATTTAAGTAATTCTTCTAATTTAGCATATTCTGTAATAACAAATTCATCAAATAAATCAAGTTTTGGTTCGATTCCTTCAATGTTATAGTCGTTTGGTGAAGCATAAACTAAATCTTCAGCCATATCATTCTTGTTAATACTGAATAGCATTCCTCGACAGATAAGGCCACCTTGTATTTGAAAATTAGTAATACCTAATTCAGCAAATTGGTCTTCAGTAAATTCTTGCCCTTCCTCATCGATAATACTTACTCTTGGAACTATTTTCTTAATTAATGTTCCAGCATATACGTTGTCTCTTTTCGCGACATATTTTTTCATCTTGTAAAAATTTTCTCCTCCAATAAACATATATTATATCGTATTTTATGACAATTGCAAATATTACTTATTGTTTTTAAGGTTCTACTCTATTTGGTCCACGGAAGATAAACATTGTTTCTTTTAAAGAACCGGTTTCTAAAAGAAGCATAGTAAATCTATCAACACCTAAAGCAAATCCACCATGTGGAGGGCAACCATATTTAAAGAATTCTAGATAGAATTTAACATCTTCGGTTAAACCTTTTTCTTTAGCTTGCTGGCAAAGAATTTCATATCTATGTTCTCTAATAGCTAATGTAGTTATTTCACAGCCTTTCCAAATAAGGTCGGCGCCGATAGGAACACCATTAGCTCTTTGATGATAAAATGCTCTTTTTTTAGCACTGAAATCAGTTATGAAGACAAATTCATGGCCATATTTTTCTTTGATATATTTTGACGCTAATTTTTCTGATTCAGCATTCATATCACCAACATCTTCATAATTCATTTTAAAATTATATTCTTTCTCAAGGATTTGATATAACTCTTCTAATTTAATTCGTGGAAATGGCTTAGTAGGAATTATGACATCAACATTAAATAATTCTTTAATTTCTGGGCCATATTTTTCTTTGACAGCTGTTAAGCCGGCAATAAGTAAGTTTTCTTCGAAATCCATTAACTCATCTAAATTTTCTAGGTAGCTTATTTCAATATCGAAAGATGTAAAATCAGTTGTATGACGATATGAGTTAGAATTTTCCGCACGGAAAGCGGGAGCGATTTCAAATACTTTTTCAAAGCCACTACTCATAGCCATTTGTTTATAGAATTGAGGACTTTGGGCTAAATAAGCTTTGCGATCGAAGTATTTTAATTCAAAGACATTAGAACCAGATTCACTTGCCGTACTAATAATTTTAGGTGTGTGGATTTCAATAAAATTATTTTGAACGACAAATTCTCTCATGGCATTAATTAAACAAGTTTGAACTTTGAACATTAAAATATTCTTTTCACTTCGTAAATCTAAAAATCGATAATTTAATCTAGTATCTAATAGTGCGGACTTGCTATCTTTGTAGTTTAGAGGTAGATCTTCTAAACATTTACTAGTTACAATTATATCAGTGGGAATTAACTCATGACCATTTAATTTTACTTTTTCGTTTGGTAATAATGTTCCAGTAATTTTAACAGTACTTTCAGCAGTCAAGTTGGAAACAATTTCATTAAGATTTTTATTCTCTTCATTTTTTTCAATTGTTACTTGAAGTTTACCGGTACTATCTCTAACAATTAAAAATTGAACATATTGTAAATCACGAATACTATCAACAAAGCCTTCCACTGTAATAGTTTTGTTATAGTACTCAGACAAATTTTTAAAATATATTTTTTTCATCATTTAACCTCCTAGTAAATATATAATAAAAAAACAGTTAATATTATCCACAAAGGGACGAATTAACTGTTTAAATCCGCGGTACCACCCAAATTATTATATATAATAAAAAGTTAAATATATAATCACTCAATGTTATAACGGAACATGCCGACTTACCCTACTATTAATTTCAGATAAGTAGCTCATAGGTGTCTTTCATTTAATATTTATATTATCTTTCACCAAGCGATAACTCTCTAAAATAAATAATTAAACTACTCTTCCTAATCAAAGCTGATATGTGAATTATATCATAATCTTGTTATTAGGACAAATTTTTAATGTTAAATTTTTCACAAAGACATTCTTTATTTTTAGTGATGATTAGATTAGGAATGAGATGATTTCGAGCACCGATATTATTAATAACAATTTTGACATTTTGTGTAGCAAGATTAAATATTTCATATAGATCTTTAGTAGTTATTTGTTCTCTTTTAAGGACTTCACTAATATAAGTAGCAAAGAAGATATCACCACATCCATTTGTTTCAATTTCTTTAAATGGTTTTACTTCGTAATGATAAATCTGTTTTTGATAAATGATAGTTGTTCCTTTTTTGCCTTTGGTAATAATTAATAAGTAAATATCGATTTTGTTGATAAATTCATTAAAAGTTAAATTAAGTCTTTGAAGAATAAAATTTAAGACTTCTTCTTTAAGACTTACAAGATAATACTTACGAAAAATAAAGTTTGCAATAATTTTATTATCTTCATAAATTAATTTTTGATAATAACCAAAATCTAAACATATTTTATTAGATAGATTAGGAAGTTTAACATAATCTTGAATAAGAATGATATCATCTTTATTAATATAATCTTGAATATCTAGTTTTAAATGATAGTTCTTAGTTTTTTGATGACAGTATGGACAGGTACTACTATAACTATTGGGAGTAATAAAGAATTTTTTGGTTAGATAGTTTTTCTTTTCTAAAAGAGTTGTATCAACATGACATTTTTCAATTGATTCTTTAGCAATCTCTCCACCATAATCATTACCATAATAACCACATATTTTAGTATTAATTCCCATATTAGAAAGATTAGCTAAGATATTAGAAACTGTTCCACCACCATTTACATATATTTGATTATGATAAAAATAGTAATCTAAAACTAAGTTACCAATACCAATTACATTCATTTTAAGTCTCCTTTAAAGTTATAGATAGTAGGAACTATTTGATTATATTTAACATTAACAAATTCATAGTGATATTCTTTATTTAAATATAGAAGTAAAGATAATGATTTTAAAACAAGAAGATAATCAGCAATAATTATGTCTTTATTTATTTCTTCTAGGATAAGAAAATTATTAGAGATTTTAGGAAGTTCATTAATTAATAATTGATCTAATTCAGTATTGTTGGTATTTAAATAAAGAACTAAGGAATCTTGATTATTAATGATATTAGTACGACCATGACATAAACTATATTTAGTATGAAGATTTACTGAAGATGTACCTGATTCGATAAAGGTTGTTTCTAAAAAAGTAGCACAAGTTATAGATGATTCATCATAAATAATATTTAAATTAGTAAATGGTTTAAGAGATAGATTATTTAATTTAGGTATTTTAAAATCTAGTTTTGTTATATTTAAGTAATAACATAGGAGAATTGATAAGGGAATGATTGTGTCATCAAAAGAAATAAAACTTTTATGATGATTAGTTATGGTATAGTTTAATAATGTCTCATTATTTATTTTGGTCTTACGATGTGTTAATAAGTAAGTATTTAAGTTAGTATTAGTTAGGGTTTTAATACCATGATTAGTTCCTGAGTAACTAACTAAGATTAAGTTATGATATAAAGATGTATTTTGAAGATAATAATTTTCCACAGGAATATTTTGCGTTATAATGTTATTTTTTTGATTTAATATTTTAGTTAAGAAAGTACTTACAACATTACTTCCTCCTACTCCACATACTAGTGTTGGTTCATTAAGTTTATTTAACTTAGAAAAAATATTATTTAAATTAGTATCTGTTAATGAATTATTAATGTTGTCTTCTAAAGTGTTAATAATTTCTTCTAACATAAAATCACATCCTTTATTACAGAATAATATAAGATGTGGTAATATTTGGTCTTGTTAATAATTTTCGTTTAATAATTTAATATCTTTGATTCTTTTAAGCTCAAAATGACGAAGATCTTTTTTCTTTTCACAGAAAGCAGCAATGCCGAAACCATCTTTTAAATAGAATAATTCTAATGGATCAATAATGCGTTCGTTTAAACCTTTATTAAGTGAATCATAAGTAATTAAGACTTTTCTTTTTTCTTTAATTGCACGTGATAAGATATTATAAGTTGTTTGGATAGTACTTGGAATTAGCTCTTGTGAGTTAGAATCAATAATCGTTTTTACTTTATCTTGTAAAGTTTTTAAATATTCTTTTTGTTTATCATCTTGGGGACTTATTTGTTTTAACATATTTAAATCATAGTTATTGAAACTAGATGAAATATTAAAGTTATTTTTTACTAAGATGTATCCACCATATGGACCATAGATGGTTTCGATAATAAAACCAGCTTTTTCTAGATCTTCTTTGTATAAGCGAATCATTCTTGGTGAGACTTCAATTTTTTCAGCAAGTTCATTAATGGAATATTTACGACCATTTTGTAAATAACTTAACATTAATAAAGTATTAGATAGTTTACTCATTTATATCACTTCCAAAGTTACTATAAAGATTTCTTTTCATCAAGTATTTAAAATATAACATAAAAGCAACTTACTCACAAGTCGTCTTCTTATTATGATAACAGTAATAAAAAAAAGGACACTTAATTCACATTTGAATTAAATGTCTTCCTAAAAAATATTGGGTAGACATTCAACATAGCAAAACTGAATGTTCCCTTTTTTTATTTTATGCAAGTTTCCTTGACATATTCATCATAACACAAAATGATGTATTTGCAAGTTTCATCCTATTTTATAATAGAGATTTATCTTTTAATTTTTTTCGATATATTTCAATTAGATCGGGATCATTTTGATTAACAGGTAGATTATCTAAAGCAAAGAATTGCATATTTTTTGATTCACTATCCCATTTTAATGTTCCTGAATAGTTTTTTATACAATATAGAGCGGTATTGTTAATGACAACATCACCATTTGGATATTCATTTCTTCTACTTTTACCTGAGACAATAGCAATTAATTCTAGATCATTTTCAGCGACATCTAAGTTAGTTTCTTCTTTAACTTCACGAATTACTGTTTCTTCAAATCTTTCACCTAGTTCTTGACAGCCACCTGGTAATCCCCAACGATCATTATCGGCTCTTGATTGAAGAAGTATCTCTCCTTTTTCATTCACAATAATAGCAGCGGCGCCATCTTGTAATAAGACAAATTTGTGTTTTAATTCTCCCATACATAATCTGGTAAATACTGGATAGCCAATAATGTTACTTAACTCAATAATTTCATCTGGCGATAGTTTTTCAATTATTTTAACTAATTCATCATATGGTAGATTTCTTTTTTCTTGATTTGTTAACCCTTTTATTCTTTCTAATACTTCATTACTTGACATATATACCCCTATTAAATTTCTTTTAATATTTCATTAAATGAATCATAACCAGCTTCGTGATTTAAATGACCACCATTATGAATAATAATTTCTTTAGCTTTAATGGAACTAGCGAAATGTTTTAATGTCTCTTGTGGAATATATGGATCATTATCGCCATAAATACAAACTATTTCTTTAACATAGTCATTTATTTTAGAAATTTGATTCTCATCAACATAATAAGTTGGATTTAGTTTATTATGAAGATCTGTTTCATCTTGTGATAAATAGTTATTAAAGCCACTTACTAAGATTAATTTTTGAATATGAATCTTATTTTCTAAAATATATTTTAAAGCACATATACTACCAGTTGAATGACCAATAATAATGGTATTTTCATTTATTAAATCATATTCTTTATTATAAATGTCTAATATTTTTTTCCATTCACTATAAATATGATGTTTATCATCAATTGGAAATTGAGGGATTATACATAAGTTATTAGAGTCATCTATTTTTTGTTTAAGCCATGGAAACCAATTTTCAATATTACTACCTTTAAAACCATGAATAATAAAATAATTTTTCAAAGTAATCGCTCCTATTGCATTATAAAATAAAAGAATCACCTATCTCAGCAATGATTTAGGTGATGCGCATTATATGGCAACACTCAATATGCATTATTGAATGTCCCTTTTTATCCTCGATTAATCGAGATTTAATACATTATGGTGCCCATAGTGGGACTCGGACCCACACGATATTGCTACCACTGGATTTTGAGTCCAGCGCGTCTACCAATTCCGCCACATGGGCAATTACATAATTAATTATAACATAAATATTTTATTGTACAAATAAAAAAGATTTGTTTAGCAAACCTCTTATTTAATAAATCCAGCTTGTTTTAAATTAGCTTCAACAACACTTTCACCTAAGTCACCAACAAAGCGATTTTTTGTATCTTCAATACCATTTTTAAAGAAGGTTGTAGTTGGTGTGTAATCTAAACTAGTAATTGCTTTAAATGAAACTATGTCTTCACTACTTAGAAGATCATATTCAATAACATAAGCTGATAAACTATGTTTTTTTAATATTTCATTTAACTCAGGTTTATATTCAATACAATGTGAACAATATGTTTGAGATATAAGAAGAATAAATGTTTCTTTGTTATTGATTAAAGTATTTAATTCATTAAATGATATTACTTTTAAATTACTATAACTAGATTGTTCATTATATACTGGTTCTTCTTCAGAGGTATTTTCTTCACCTTCATAGTTATTATTACTAGAAGAAGTATTTTCATTTTTAAAAGTTTCTAGCGAACTTTCTAATTCTTTAATATCATCTTCAAGATTACTTATTTTATCTTCAGCATTAGTTGTCTCTTTATAAAAATAAACTGTTCCTAAACCAAAAGTAATGGTCGAAATACTTAAAACAGTTAAAATTACAGCAATGATTATTTTTTTCATATTACTCCTCTATTCAACAATTTCAATACCTAATATTTTAGATAGTTCAAGAGCTTGTATTAAATTTACTTTTAAACCTTTTAAATATTTAGGTTGAATTTTAATATTAGTTATATCACATGTACTAAGGTCAATACCTTCTAAGACAGTATCAACAAATTCCGTTTTAATTAATTTAGTATTATTAAAGATAAAATCTTTATTAGTTATATTATAAAAAGTACTTTCAGTAAAATCAGAATCATTAATTTTTAATTCTTTAATTTTACTATCGACTAAGTTTAAATATTTACATAAGGAATTATTTATTTCTATTTTAGTTAAATGACAATTATTCAAATTAACACCAACTAATTTGCAATTAATAAATTTTATTTCACGAAAATTACAGTCAATAAATTTAGTATTAGATAAATCACAATTAGTAAATTCAACTTTTTCGAAGAAAGTATTTTCAAATATATTATTATTTAAGTTAGTATAAGTAAAATTACATAGTTTAATATTTTTATTAGCAATTTCTAGTGAAGATAAGTTTTGATTATTTAGATCTTCACTTATTAAATCTTCTTCGGAAGTAAAATCATTTTTCGTCATTTTCTTCTTCCTTATAAATTGAAGTGAATAAATCTTTATCTTCGTTTGGTTCTTCTGATTCACTTATGATAGTTGGTAAATCACTGATTGATGATAAACCAAAGTAATCTAGGAATTCACTAGTTGTAGCATATAAATTTGGTCTTCCAGGTAATGTACTTTTTCCGGCTTCTTTAATTAAACCTTTAGCTAGTAATTTTCTTAACATATGAACATTACTAACACCACGCATTTCATCTATTTCAACACGAGTTATTGGTTGATTGTAAGCAATAATAGCTAAGGTTTCTAAAGCTGCTTGAGATAAAGTATTATTTTCGGGATTTTCAATTAATTTTTTATAATATTCTTTATGCTCTTTTTTAGTTGTAAGTTTAAAGGCATCTCCTAAGTAACTTATTCTAATTCCACGATTATCAGCATCATAACTCTTTTTTAATTCCATTAAGAGTTCTTTGGCTTTTTCCATATCAATATCTAAGATATCACATATTTGATTAAGGGTTAATCCTTCATCGCCAACCACAAATAATATTCCTTCTAAAACTCCGATTAGATTCATTTCTTACTCACTCTTTCTATCATAATTGGACTAAAGGCTGCTTCTTGAGTTAAAGATACTTCATTGTTTTTACTCATTTCTAAAATAGATAAAAAGGTAACAACAATATTTTCTTTAGTTAATTCAGTAAATAACTCGATAAAATTAACCTTAGAACGTTTTTTTAAGATAGATCTGATATCTTTTATTTTATCATCAACACTTAATTCTCTTTTAGTTATTTTAGTATTTAATGGTTTATCAAATTTTTGTCTTTCAATAAATAGTTGATAAGCTTTAAATAAGTCTTCGACATTTAATTCACCTTTGATAAAACCAGTTGAATCTAAATATTCATTTAAAGATTCTGGTAATTTAGTATATACTTCTGCTCTTTTTTCTTCTAGTTCTTGAAAATTTTTAGTTATTTCTTTATATTTTTCATATTCAATTAATTTATTTTTTAAATCTTCTTCACTATTAAAGGAGAATTCATCATCTTCATTTTCTTCTTCATGACGATTGATTAATAACTTACTTTTTAAATGAATAAGTTCAGCAGCCATTACTAAGTATTCACTAGCAACATCAATATTTTTTTCTTCTAATGAATGAATAAAATCTAAGTATTGATTAATAATCTCATGAATATTTATTTCATAAATATCCATTTTTGACTCTTTTACTAGATGAAGTAGTAAATCTAATGGGCCTTCAAAATCAGCAGTTGTAAAATTGTAAGTCATATTAATCCCCCTATCTACATGTATAACCTTGTGCCTCGATTTCAAATGCAATATTGTTTAATTGCTCACTGTATCTAAAGTAACGATATACTTTTAAATCAGTTAAGGTTTTATCTGGGATATCTTTTAAATCGATATCATTTAACATGGTAAAATCTGTATTAGTTTCAACAAATGTTGAATTAAAATGGTCAATTTGTTTATATTTTTCAGATAAATTACGATAATTTTCTTTATCAGTACTATAATTTTTATTACCTTCTAATGTTTCTTTATATGTTTCAGTTATTTTAACTAAAGAACTATTATTAAAGTAGTATTTCATTTCATCATTTAAATGAGTACAAGTTAAGACATTGTAATCGCCATCTACTTCAGTAGTTACTTTATTTGGATAACGACTTGGAACAATCTCTTCAACTTTGAAATGATTAGCACGACGATATGTATTTTCATTAACAACGACTTGTGCTTCATAAGAACCATAGGCTGATACGATATCATAAGAATGAATTAGAGCATAACCAACGATAGTTTCTTCATCATATAAAGTAATATAGTATTTTTTATCAAACATATATGGTTGGCTAGCAGTATTAGTTAAAGTAAAGTTAATATATAATTCATCATTATCAGATATTTTAACAAAGTTATTAAATTCTAAGTTATCTAATTTAACTCTGACAGCAGTAGATCCTAATTCGTAGATATCACTTTCTTCCTCTTGTTTAGTTGTTGGTGTATTACCACCGGTATTTGATTTGAAGTTAGCAACTTTAACTATTGATGGTAAGAAAATAATAAAGACAACTAAGAAGATAAAGAAGAAAACAACTACTAAAGGATTACCTTCTTTTTCTGGTTTTATTTCATATAATATTTTTTCTTCATTATTAAATAAGTCTTTGTTAAATTTAGCTGGTTGTTTTTCAGGATTTGGTTGTTCAGTTACTTTGACCTCTGGTGCTAATTCTTCCTTTGGTACTTCTTTAACTGGCTTATTTTCTTCTACTGGTTTTTCTTCTGAGGCTACCCCAAAGATAGAACTAAAATCAGCATTAGTATTTAAAGTTTGGTTTTGTGATTTAACTTCTTCCTTTTTTTCATTACTTTCAGGAATATTGATTACGGGTGTTACTTCTGTTTGAGGTTGTTCTGCTAGCTTTGGTGTTTCTTCTTGGACAGGGGCTTGCGTAGTTTCACTGGCTTCTTCATTTAAAGAAGTTGATGTATTTTGTTCTTCCGTAGAATCAATCTTATTATTTAAATCTTTATTATCCATGATAATCCCTTCATTCTTCTTATATAATTATATCAAATAACAACAAATTAAAAAAGAGATTATTTAATCCCTAATTTTGAATATTAATGAAAAGATAAAACCGAAGAAAATAGCTCCAGTTATACCAGTACTAGTAGTTGATAATAAATTACTAAACATACCTATAAAACCATTATTTTGAAATCCTTCATAAGCAGCTTTATATAAAGCGTTACCAAATGAAGTTATAGGAATACTGCTACCTACTAAACTATATTCAGATAAGATTTCATAAATACCTAAGAAGGACATTAAAGCACCAAGGACAACAAAGATACTAGTTATATGTCCAGGAGTTAGTTTAGTATTATCTAAAATTATTTGACCTATTAAACAAATAGTTCCACATATTAAAAAGGAATTTATATATATCATTATTTCACCTCGATACTTACAGCATGAGTTATAGAAGGAATACTCTTTTTTAAATTAACCATTAAAGTATTATGTAGTGAACCAGTAGCTAAGATAAGAATCCTTTTATATTGTTTTTCTTTAAATATTTTATTAAATAAAACTAAAGGAACAACAACTGGTCCACTACCTCCTTGATATGTATTTTGATTATCTTTATATAAAATACTTGAAGCATCTAAATAAGCTTTAGGAATGTAGTTATAATCTTCTTTAATAAGTTTTAAAAATAGTTCACTTCCAAAAGAACCTAGATCACCAGTAATTATTAAGTCATAGTAAGTTATATCTCTTTGTAATTCAGTTAAATGTTTATGTAAGGTAGATGCGGCACTAGGAGCCATAACAGCACCCATATTAGAAGCATCTTTTATACCATAATCAACAACAGTACCAATGGTTGAAGATTCAATTTTTATATTACTCTCTTCATTAGTTAAATAAGCACAAGCAGCACCAGTAGTGGTAAAAGTTGTATAACATTTTTTAGGTGAACCATATTCAATAGGAAAACGATATTGTCTTTCAGCATTTAGATTATGACTAGAGGTAATAGCTAAACCACTTTTAATCATGTTTGATTCAATAAAATTAGATAGAACAATTAAACTTTCATTAAAAGTAGCACAAGCGTTATAAAGTCCTAAAAAAGGAATATCACGATTAGCAATATTATAAGAAGTAATAGCTATTTGGTTTATTAAATCACCACCAACTAATAACTCTATTTTTTTATTTAAGTTATTTCTTTTAGTAAGATTCATTAAACAAAGATTTTGCATTTTTATTTCAGCATCTTCAATTCTTTTTTCATTATAATAATAATCTTTAATAGTATTTTGATATTCTAAGTTACCTTTAGCTTCTTCTGGTCCAGCGATTGATTCATAATCTTTAAGATAAACTTTATGATATTTAAAACTAGACATTTAAGATCACCTTCACTAAAGTTAGGATAATGGCACTAACAGTACCATAAAGAATTACTGAACCAGCTAATTTAAAAGTATTAGACCCCATATTAATTAAGCCTTCTTTTTTATAATCAATAATTGAAGAAGATACTGAATGCGCAAAACCAGTGATGGGTATTATAAGAGCACATTTTAGTTTAGAAAATAAATTATCAGCAAAACCACAACATGTTAAAAAAGCCGATATTATGATAAAAATTAATAACATAAAAGAAATAGAATCTTCAGAGTTATATACTTTGTTTAAATTAAGATATATTAAAGTACCAATAACACCTATTAAACCACCACCAATAAAAGAAATTATCATGTTAGATAGACGGTTTTCTTTAGGAGTTAATTCTTCAACCATCTTTTTATACTTAACAGTATTCATATAATCACCTGTTATTTAGTATGTTTAAGCACTTAAATAATTATACATTTTACTTAAACTTTTCTTTTCATAACGAGAGACTTTTACTTGAGACATACCTAGTATTTTAGCTGTTTCACTTTGAGTAAAATCTTTAAAGTAACGATAATTTATAATATCTTTTTCTTCTTTAGTTAAGGTATTTAAAGAATCTTTTAAATCTATCATATTAGTTGAAATATCATCTTGAGGATTAGAGATGATTTCATAGATAGGTCTTTCAGTTTCATTATCTAAACTCATGATGGATGCTGTACATTCATAGACTTGAGTAATAATACTTTCATCAAGTTCTAGGAAAGATGCTAATTCACTAAGAGATGGAAGATGATTTAGTTTTTGAGCAAGATGATATTTAGTTTGTTCAATCTTTTTATATAGACTTAAAATATTTTTATTTAATTTAATTGTCCTAATATTGTTAACAAAGTCATACATTTCACCAAAAATATAGTTATAAGCATATGTTGTAAATTTTGTAGTACCATCATCTTTAAAATTATTATAAGCTTTGATAAGACCAATAACACCAGCTTGATATAAATCTTCTAGTTCAGCGCCATGAAATCTTGTGGCTATTTTATAGATTAGTTTTTCATGTAATTGAATGATGGTTTCCAGATTTGTCATTTTTATCACCTGTTAACTAGAATATAGTGCTTTAAAGATAGTTTTTAAACAGGTTCGACAAACTAAGAAAAAAAGAGACGAATAAAAAAGAAAAAGCACTGTAAAGTGCTTATTCCATATCAATTGTATAAGGATTATCTACAGTACCAGATCCGGAAACTGTAATATCTTTAATTAAAGTTATAACTGGACGAAGTCCTAATTCAGTATTAACTGGGGTTGAAACTAAGGCGCCATTATTATTAACGCTATACATTGTTGGTTTACCTAAGTTGAAATCATATGGAGTAAATGTAACGAAGTTTTCACCATTAGCTAAATAGTAATTCATATTATTAGCATTAACTGCTCCACCAGCCATTACTACTTCATCAGCGGTAATTAAACCAACTTTAGAACTATAAGCGCCACCAAAGTCAGATGCGCCAGCTGGACATACTAGTGATGGTGCATGATCGGTAGTTAAACGTTTATAACCATTGAAGTAAATATGAGCAGCGTTTTGATATCCAGTATCATTACAGAAACTTGTAGTTGCAACATACTTATCTAAACCTTTAGCAGTAACATTATTGTTATACCATTCATCTAAAACATCTTTAGCTGTACTATTAGTTTCGTTGTTGTACCAAATATATTGATAACCAACATAGTCTTTTTCTTGACTTAATAATTTATTATATTCAGAATATGAAGCTGATTTATCAAGAATTAATTTAATTGTTCCATCTTCATTAATACTTACAATACGCCAGATGAAGTTACCAAATGAAACATAGTTATTATTAACTACACCACGATAATAGTAAGCTTTACCATTACTAGTATTTGTTACATATAGTCCATCAGCAGCTGTTGAAGTATTAGCAAAGTTTGGGGATGCTTTAGCTTCAATTTTAGCTTTTTCAGTTAATAATTTTTCAAAGAATTTAGCTTTAATACTTGATTCAGTATCAATTAATTCAAATTGAGCATTAAATACTTTACCTTTTTCAATTTTAGGACTTTTTACTTCATCAAACCATAATTTAATATTAGTTCTAACTGTTTCATTAGGTTTAACTGTAGCAACGCCAATTAACCTACTTTGAACGATATTTTCATCTTCAGACTTAGTTATTTCTAAATTATTATATAAACTAGCTTCTTTAGTGATATATCCTGAAGCTTCTAAAGTAAGTGATTTTAGATCAACAGTTGTAGAATCTAAAACATTTAAACGAACTTGTAATTCTTTATCAACATCACAAACATTTTTAATAGTTAAAGTATAAGGACTTGTTTCTAAACCTTTTTCAGTTGTGACTGGAGTGATGTTTTTCATTTCAATAACATTTTTCTTGCTATCTTGGAAATATATTTTAAAACAACCAATAGTTGTTGAACTTAATTCATCTTGATTATTAGTAGAAACCCATAAACCATAACCAGTACCCATTGATAATGTTACAGCGAGCATTAAACCGATTACGACTAGGCATATTATGTATTTTTTCTTCATAGTTTTCACACTCGATTCTCTAATTTTTCTTAATATAAATATATAATATTTAATTTCTTTAGTCAATAATTTACCAAAAAAAGAATTGATTAATTTAAGCATTAAAAAACTCGTTTTTGCTTTTAAAAACGAGCTATATTTAATCTTCTTTAATTCTTAACATTTGAATGTCTTTAATAATGTATTTAGTTGTTTCTTCAATAAAGGAAATTATTTCACGAGTATCAAACATAAAGGTTTTTTCTTCTTTACTCTCTTCAATAATTAAACCCATTTTTTCAATTAAGATAGGTAATTTATCTAAAGGTATTTCGTTAATCTTGGAATTTGGTCGACGAAAATCAGTATAGAAAATATCTAGTGGTAAAGTATAACGATCAATTAAATCAATATTAATATTAGTATAATCATTATATATGACATCTTTAATAGCTGTATAAGTTAATTTCTTTTTACTTTGACTGGTTGCATAACGATCAATAAATTTATAGATATAATCTCTAAACCAATATTTATCAGTTAATAAGTGAATAAAATAACCCATAGTAAAAGGATCTTGTAAATCATTTTTATACTTAGTTAGGAAGTTATTGATATTAGGAATATCATCTTCATTACTATGATCTAAGAAATGAGATATTTCTTTAGTTTCCCCTATTTGTTTAGAAATATCTGGAGCTATAGAACCTAGTAAAATTTGGTATTCATCCATACCAAGATATCTATTTACTTCTTTTGCAATACATAAATGTATAATAGCTGATGCCATATTATCACCATAATAATTATAGCATAGATAGTTTTATTTATTGACTTTTTTAAAAGGCCTTTTACACTGTGTTTAACTAGGTAATTCTTGTCTTTTTAAGATGAAATTTTGTAAAAATTTAAATTTTTCTTGATTAGAAAGATAAAAGTAGCCGAATATATTAAAAGAAAGAGCGCCAATAAAGTTAACAAATAGATCTTTGATAGTATCATTTAAACCAATATCTAAGTATCCTTCTTTAATTGTTATTTTCTTTTTATTATTATTTTTATCTAAATAATAGATATCGGTAGATATAATGTGATTAATTTTTAGGGGAATATTCTTTTTATCAGTATTTAATAATACACTATCTATTTTGGTAATATAGCGATCTTTTTGCATATCGGTATGTAATAAAGAGTTATCAGAAATATATTCATAGAATTCCCAGAATATTCCAATAGTCATCGAGAAACAAAATGATACTATACAGACAAAGATAGGTGATAATTTAATACTAGTAATGTTTTTATTTAGTAAGTCAATTAATGATAGACCTACGCCGGATAATAAAAAACCATTAATAGTATGAAGAATTGTATCCCAGTATGGAATGACACCGTAGAAGTTATTAATTTCACCAAGGATTTCGGCAGCATAGATAAATAAAAGAATAATTATTTCTAAAAGATTAGGTAGTTCAATTTTAAATTTACGTTTTAGAAAAAAGGGAATAAAAAATAAAATAAGAGATATTAAACAAAGAATAGCATTATTTAAATCACCTCTTATAAATTCTAAAATCATACAAGTAACAACTAAAATACGTAAAATATAATAAACTATTACTGAAGATTTTTTACTCTGTTTATTCACACTTAAAAATTTATTTTTCATTATTTTAAACATGGATATCTTTCCTTTATAAAGTATATTTAAAGAAAAAAATAATTATTCACATGGAATAATTATTTCGAGATATTCATCTAATAAAGAAAGATTACTCGGATGATTTTTATCTTTATTTAAGCATTTATTATGAAGATATAGTAAAGACTTTTTAAATTCTTCAATCATTGTTTCTTTAGAATTAGATAATTCAATATATGAATTTAATATATCATTTACTAAAGGAATGTATTGATTAATTAAATCTTTAATAACTTCAAAAGTAAAATTATTAAACTTAATATATAATGGATTACGTGGTTCATTAGGATTAGTTTCCATATTTTTAAAATTAATAAAATCTTCAATTGTAGTTATGACTTTTTCTTCGGTTATTTTAGGTAAGATTATTTTAGCTAAGACACGATAATATGAAACTTCAGCTAAAGAATTAAAGTATTTTATATAATCTAATGGATTTGAATCATTAAGACCAATAAAACGATTATATATACCATATGGGGAATTAGCTATTTGAATAGAACATTTTAATGGTGATATAAATAAGTTTCTTAAATCATGATGAATCTTAAAAATATTATCTAGAATATGAAGTTTAGTTAGTAAGTCTTGTTCACTAGCATATAGATAAACAGATAATACTTTAATATGTTCTTTATTTTCATTTAGCTCACCAGTTAATTCATAATTTAAATTATCTTCAATACATTTTTTAATATATTCATTAACAATAAATTCAGTTTCAAAGACTGGACCATTAAAATTAATAGTTATATTGTTATAGTTATCAGGGGAATTAAATAAGTTATGATTATTAAGACCAATTACTTGATCATAGAAATCAAAACATTTTTGTGATTCATTAATAAATTTATATAAATCTAAAGATAGATTATGTTTTTCCATAATACGAAGTTGAGGGTTTTGTTCAGCTTCATTATCTAAGTAAGATTTAAATTCTAGTATTTCATAGATGTCTTCACGAGATAATGAACTTAAACGAATTACTTCATCCTCCCCTAGTAATTTAGTATAGGTAGGATTTAGATCATCATAAGCATAGTTATTTATTTTATCAATTAAAATACTATATAGACGATAGGATAAATCAGCAATCATTTTTAAATGATTATATTCTTTAGTTTTGGATTTACCAACTTTTTCATTTAAAGTATATTCTTTTATATCAAAATAACCATTATCATAACGAGTAACAATTAAGTCTTTTAATAATCCATCTTGATCTAAAATATTAGATATTTTATTTAAAGTATGTTCTTTTAATTCAGCTAATTTTTTAGAAGTATAGATTTCTCTTAAATTTAAATCATATATTTCAGATAAATATAATAAGATTTTAAGATATTCTACTTTTGTTTCATATGGTAAGGTAGCTTTAACTAACATATATTGATTTAACATGTTATCAAAGTAATTTTCTTTAATATCTAAACCTAGTTTTTCAATATGAATCTTAATATCTTCAATAAAAATTAATGATTTTTTTTGTAAATCTTTGTAATTGATATTAGATTTTGTAGATAGATCTTTTAAGACATTAAATTCATTAACATCATTATTAGGTTCTAAATTATAACGACAGAAACGATAAAAGAGATTTGTTTCTTCAATATTATAATTTTCTTCTTTAGGAGTACTATAACGAGCTAATTCTTCTCGTAAATTTATATCATATATTTTAGATAAACTAATTAATAATTTAAGGTACTCTACTTTTTTAGAAGCACTAAAATCTTTTTTATTTTTAAGATAGTATTCAATCATATCACAGAAAGAACTAAAGTCAGGATTAAAACCTAATTCATTAACTTTAGTTTTGATTTTATTAGTTAAATTCTCGGCTTTTTTTAAAGTTTTAAGATTTGTTTCTTTAATGAGTTTAGCCATTTCATCTGGATTTGTTTCTTGTTCATTTAAATAATATTGGCAAAGTTTTTGAAAAGTATTTTTCATATTCTCACCTACTATCAGTATAGCAGAAAAGACGACTTATTTTAAGCCGTCTTTAATATATTCTACAATGTTGTTTACAATATCATCAAGAGAGATATCTTCTTGTTTACCATTATGACGATATTTAAGTTCTACTTGGTTTTCTTTAATCTTTTTACCTACAGTAAGACGAAGAGGAATACCTATTAAATCCATGTCTTTAAATTTAACACCTGGTCTTTCTTCACGATCATCATAAATAACTTCAATATGTTTTTTGTTTAGTTCATTATAAAGTTTTTCAGCAACTTTAGTTTGTTCTTTATCTTTCATATCTATTTGAACTATTGCAACTTGATAAGGAGCAATACTTAAAGGTAAAATAAGACCATTTTCATCATGACTTTGTTCAATAATACTTGCTAAGACACGACCTGGTCCTAATCCATAGCAACCCATAACTACTGGATGTTCATTATTATTTTCATCTAAGTATGTTAAACCTAGTTTTTCGGAATACTTAGTACCAAGTTTAAATAAGTTACCAATTTCAATACCTTTTTTAAAGTAGATATTACCACCACATTCTGGACAGATATCGTCTTCTTTAACATTAACAATATCTGCAACAAGATCATACTTGATATCTTTAAGATTAGCATTGATATAGTGATATCCTTCTTTATTAGCACCACAGCAGAAGTTTTTCATTTTTAAGATTTCATTATCAATAATTACTTTAGCTTTTAAATTTACTGGACCAGTATAACCTGGAACGGCATTACTTGTAGAAATCAGTTCATCATTAGCAAAATTAACTTCCTGACAGTTTAGAAGTTTACATACTTTGGTTTCGTTTAGTTCACGGTCACCACGAACGAAGAAGACAACTAATTCATTATTGATATTCATTAATAAAGCTTTAATTGATTTTTTAACATCAAGATTTAAGTAATTGCACACATCTTCAATAGTTTCTTGATGTGGTGTTTCAACCATTTCTAATGGTAGTTCTTTTTCTTGATCATTTATCTTAGATATACATTCAGTTATTTCTAAGTTACTTGAATAGCCACATTTATCACAAAGAACGATGGTGTCTTCGCCAATATCAGTTAAGGCTTGATATTCTTCGGATAAAGTTCCACCCATCGCTCCGCAATCAGATCTAACTATTTTGTAGTTGATACCTAAACGATTATATATTCTATTATAGGCTTCTTTCATATTATCATATGAAATATTTAAACCTTCTTCATCTTTATCAAATGAATAAGCATCTTTCATAATAAATTCACGGACACGGATTAAACCATATCTAGGACGTGGTTCATCTCTAAATTTATCAGCTTGTTGATATAAGGTAAAATGTAAATCTTTATAACTTTTAACCATAGCTTTAGCCGCAATGGTAAATAATTCTTCATGGGTAGGACCTAATACTAAATTTTTATTGTAGCGATCATGTAAATTAAACATATCATTACCAAAAGCAGTAACACGACCACATTTTTCATAATATTCACTTGGAATTAAACTAGGCATTAATAGTTCTTCGGCTCCAGCTTTATCCATTTCTTCTTTAACAATTTTCTTTATTTTATCAAGTGTTCTTAAACCCATTGGTAAGAACATATATATTCCAGCACCTACTTTTTTGATCATGCCACTTCTTACTAGTAAGTTGCCACTTTGACTTTCTTCATCTTTAGCATTTTCACGTAAAGTGAAAAAATAACTTTTACTTATTTTCATTTTCTTCCTCCTATTATAATATTTTTTATAATAATATTCGGTCGTTTAGTTAATTTAAACATTTTACCACTTCCTAAAATAAAAAAGGATGGTACCTAAAGGAGTGCATTATGCACGGTACCATCCTTATATACTCTTTTTGATAACGGAAATATTTCCGGAAGTATTTTCATACTTCACTTATGGGTAGGAATTATTTACTATTATTGCTTAATCTCACCTACTTAAGCTCTCTTTAAATAAGGAAGTAAATAACTATGTCCCAATCAACATGTTCATTGTAATATAAAACAATTACTATTGTTTGTCAAATAGTAATTGTTAAATTCTTATTAGCCTTGGAAAGGAT
This sequence comes from uncultured Bacilli bacterium, assembly GCA_947585595.1. Classification (GTDB taxonomy): domain Bacteria; phylum Bacillota_I; class Bacilli_A; order RF39; family UBA660; genus Coprovivens. The sequence goes on along the minus strand of CANPXB010000014.1, from coordinate 6,678 downwards.
TTTGTGGTGCTTGTGGAGCAGGTTGTGGTGCTACTGGAGCTTGTGGAGCGGCAGGAGCAGCAGATGCTGGATTTGTTCCTCCGGCACTAGCAGCAACGATTTCTTTTAATTTAACTTTGAATGTTTTTTCTTCATCGTCTTGTAAACCCATATGGTCAACTCTAACTATTTGGCTGTGATCAAATAATAAAGTTTGATCTGAACTTAATGATCCTTCAGGAAATAAAACTCCTGAATAATCAAAGATACGACTTGGATTATTAGCATCCATAGTACAGAATCCATTTATCATAACTCTCTTTGTTCCGTTTTGTAATAAGACAACTGTTCCAACAGGTAAATATTTTTCTCCTATTTGTCCGTTCATATTATCATCCCTTCTCTTTTTACTCTATAAAAATTATATAATATTTATTTTTTATTGTCTATTGTTATTTTATTCAATACCAATTTCTTTTAGAGCTGATGTTAACTCTTCTTTAGTAACTGTACCTCTAAAAGCTTTTTTAACTTCGCCATCTTTAACTAGGTATATAGCAGGATATTCTGCACAAGTTGTATTTCCTTCAGTTGAAGTACGACATGTATAGTTAATATCTTTAACGGCATTTTTGAAATCTTCACTTACAGAATAATAATTTAAGTAATGACTATAAAAATCTAAATCTTCTTGAGCATCTTCTAGAGCTTCAAACATGTTATAGGCATCTAAGTTAGAATAACTTGAATAATAAGTACTGCCAACATATAGAACACTAGCTTTATCTTTCTTTAAAACATCTAGAGCTTCATTAACATCATAAATTGGATGCATACCATAACTATTTAAATCGATTAGTGATTTTTCATATTCATCTAAAGAAGAACCTATTACATCATTTAAAGCACTATCTTCTTTAATTAGATCTTTTAGTGAATTCATTAAATCTTCTTCGTCTACATCTTCAATATCTACAGCCTTACTTGTGTCAACACTTGGGATGTTGCCAGTAGCGAAGCCATAATCTCCTGATACTTCAATGTATTCATCATTTTGAGCGATTTTAAATTTATAATCACCTTTAATTGATTTTTTATCTTCTTTTTTACTTAAGTATATTGATATTTTATATTTATCAGAACCATCATCAACAGATATATCAAAATCAATTAATTCATCAGAAAGTTCTCTAATAGTACCTGAAGCTAATTTTTCACCATTCATTTTAACAGTGAATTCAGTTCCTTCTTTCTTTTCTTCGAAAAGAGCAACTAATTTAAGTTTGTCATAATCACTATGATTGTTTACAACAAATTCAGCTTTTTTACCATCTTGATAGAATGAAAAATATTCTTTTTCATCTACTTCAAGACTGAAACCAACACATGAATTTAATAATCCTTTAGTCCAGATGTTAATTACTAGATCTTCTTCCATATCAAGATCTTTAGCAGAATCTTTTAATTCTTTTAAAGCTTCTTTAACATCGCCTTTATCAATTTCAGCTACTTTAGCGAAATCACTTAAGAATTGATCATCATTTAGTAATTCATCACAAATAGTTTCAATCATTTTTTGTAGAGTATCTTCATCTAAAACAAGACTATTTTTAGTAGCTGAGACAGTTTTACCATCTACTTCAAATTTACCACTTGATTTTTTCATACTTTTACTATCAAGTGATTTGTTGATAGCATCGTTAAGGGTATCAACGATATTTTCATATTTTTTAGTATCTACTTCTTTTAAAGCTTCATTTAATGAGTTTAAAGCTTCTTTAAATTCATCAAAATCAATTTCATCACTTTCTACTTTAACAACTTTATCGTAGAATGATGCATCAATATAAGCATTTTGATCTTTATAGTATCCTTTAAGACCTAAAGTATTTTTATCTCCTTTAATACTTCCGCTTAGATATAATTCTTCTGAATCGATATCAATACCAAATTCAGCAGCCATAGTCATTTTATTTAATAGTTCTAAATCTTCATCTTTCATATTAGTATTGAATTTAAGACTACCATTTAATAAAAGACTATTACTTCCTAAATCGAATTTTTTATCAAATTCATCATATTCATCAATTACTTGATTTACTGCTTTAAAGGCATTATTAATTTGGCCTTTGAAAACAGCTTTTGGTGTTGATGTTACAACTTTAGCAGTAACACCACCGATTAAAACGACAACAACAACAGTAATTATGACAATTGGTAAAATACTAATTTTAGCTTTTGGAGCTACTCCACCATTATTAGCTGTTGGCATTGGATTTACAACAGGAGTATCCATAACAGGTGGAACAACTGAATTATTAAAGTCTGTTGGTGTTGAGGTTACATTAGTTGGATTTACTGGTTGAACAGATGAATCTACAGAATTACCAGTTACTGGAGATTCATTATTTACTTCATTATTCATATAAACTTCATACCTCTTTCTATTTTATCATTATAGCATATTTTTATTCTATTCGTGAATAATTTTTTCTTTTTTTCATAATTTTTAATAAGGTGATTTTGTGAAAAAAATTTTATTTATCTTAGGCATTTGTTTTTTTATTATAACTAGTGTTAAAGCTTTAGATTTAACACAATATAGTAAAGCGAGTATTATGATTGAACCAACGACTAATACAATTATTATAGAAAATAATAAAGATGAACAATTAGCACCAGCTTCGATGACTAAAATGATGACATTACTCATAATTATGGAACATGTTGATGATGGTAAAATAAAACTTAGTGATATGGTAACAATTAGTAAGAATGCTGCAAGTATGGGTGGTAGTCAAGTGTTCTTACAAGAAAATATGCAAATATCAGTTGAACAATTAATAAAAGGAATTGCTATTGCTAGTGGAAATGATGCAGCAGTAGCAATGGCAGAACATATAGCAGGAAGTACTGACGAATTTGTCAAGATGATGAATGACAAAGTAAAAGAATTAGGACTTAAAAATACTCATTTTGAAAATGTTCATGGTTTAGATAGTGAAAACCACTACTCTTCAGCTTATGATATGAGTCAGATTGCAAGAGAATTGTTAACTCATCAGGATATTTTAAAATATACTTCATTATATGAAGATTATTTAGAAAAACCAGATGGTACTAAGACATGGTTAGTTAATACAAATAAATTAGTGAGATTTTATCCAGGAGTTGATGGATTAAAAACGGGATATACTAAAGAAGCTTTATATTGTTTAACAGCGACAGCTAAGAAAAATAATATTAGATTTATTACCGTAACAATGGGAGTTGATACTTCAGAACATCGTAGTGTTGATACGACTAGTATGCTTAATTATGGATTTACTAATTATAAACTTAATACGATTTTAAAAAAAGAAGATGTTTTAGGTGAAATTGAAATTAAGAAAGGAAGGCAAAGTAAAGGTACTTATTCAGTTTTAGAAGATGTAACGGATTTAATTAAACAAAATGAAAATAAAACTTATACATATAATAAGGAGCTTAATAGTATTAAAGCACCGATTAAGAAAGGCGATGTTGTTGGTTCTTTAGAAATTATTGATAATAATGGGAAAGTTGTTAAAACAGTTGATTTAGTTATAAATGAAAATATTAAGAAACATAGTATAGGAAGTATGTTTTGGGATATTTACAAAAAAGTGGTTCATGGTGATATTTAACTTATGTATTTATTAGAAGCTTTATGATATAATCTATAATAGATAAATATGATAAAGGAAGAAGTGAGTTTTTTATGAACGAACAAAATAATAATGTAACGGGAACTAATCCGTCACAAAGTAATGCTCAATCTCCAAGTACTAATCCAACACCTACTCCATCTGTGATGGAAAATATTAATACAATTAAACCGGAAGCTGTCCCACAAGCTGCTCCGAGTGGACAAGAAGTAGCTCCTGCAGCTGCACCTCAAGTAGCAGTACAACCTGCTCAAGCGGCAAGTGAAGCTCAAGCGGTCCCTGCGCAACCAGCAGCAACGCCGACACCAACGCCGGTACCTGCCCAAGCGCCAGCGCCTACACCTACTCCAGTACCTGCTACTACCCCTGCGCCAACGACAACACCGGTAGAACAACCCGCACCGGCACCAACTGCTAGTTTAGAACCAGTGGCAACATTACAACCTAGTGGAACTGTTAGTACAGGAAACGGCACATTTGGACCTAGTAAACCAATGAGTAGTGATGCTGATTTAACAAATATTGGCTTTGTAGCAGCTAGTGATGACTTACCAAAAAAGAAAAGTAAAGTACCATTAATTATCACAATTATCGTTTTAATTATTTTAGGAGTTGTTGGATACTTTGTTGTATATCCATATGTGTTAAAGACATTCTTTAATGATCCAATGAATGTTTATACAACAACAATAGATAGTGCTTTTAGAGGTATTAATACTTCAATTAATGAAGTTGTTCATGAAAAAGCTATTTATGATATAGAATTATCTTTAGATTCTAATTTAGAAGTTTTAAAACCTTATTCTGGTTATAAATATGGAGTTAATTTTGGAATAGATCCTAATAAAAAGAATTTACAATTAGGATATGCTATTAAGACACCAACTAATTTAGAATATAGTGCTTATTCATATATTAAAGATAATAAAACTTATGAAAGATATTCTACTTATAGAGATGAAAGTGGTAAAACAGGACTTATTTATACTGGTGAAACTAATAGCCAAGAAGTAAGTGATTTATTCTCTAGTTTCCAAGGTTTAATTAATAATTATGATAAAGTTAATAATGATGATTTAAATTATTTAGTTGATAAACTTTCTAAAACAATTTCAGGTAGTATAGATGAAAATAAATTATCTAAAGAAGATGCAAGTATTACTTTAAATGGTGAATCTTTAAAAGTAACTAATAATAAATATGTTTTAGATTTAGATAATAAAAGAAGAACAGTTAAATATGTAATTGATGCTTTTAAAGATGATGATAAGGCTTTAGAGATATTTGCTAAACTTACTGATGGTAATAAAGATGAAATTAAGAAAGCTTTAGAAGAAATAAATGTTGATGAAGTTATTACGGAAGATGATACTTTATATATTAGTATTTATACTTATGGTAATAAGAATACAATAATTGGTTATGCAATAACTGATGCTAAAGAAGAAGTTGAATTCCATTATTATTCTAAAGATAAAGGATTCTTTGAAGCTTATATATATTCAGTTGAAGATAATGAAGAAACTGGTAAAAGAGAAGAAAGTAAAATTGACATTAAAGGTGTTGATAATGCTGATGGCCATAAGATAACGGTTTCAGTTAATGGTGAAGAAGCAATAATTCTTGATATAAAAGCTTGGGATGAAAAAACTAAGGAATTTGATTATACTATTAAAGATAAAGATGGCGATTATACTGGAACTGTTAAGTATACAAAAGATTTAAATGATGAAAGATTAAAAGTTAATTTTGATTTTTCAATTAAAGTATCAAAAGATGAAAATTTAAGTATTGGTTTAGCATTTACAGAAGATTGGTCAAGTGAAGTTGCTAATATTAATACTTCAGCGACTGGTAGTGTTGTTAATCTAACTGAAACAGAGATTGCCGATGTTAGAAATAGATTTAATACTGAGTTATATAATAGTACACCATTAGGTACATTCTTTCAAACAGTTTCAGGAATGTATGAACCTGGTATTAATGAATATTATGATACAGAAAATAATATAACACCTGAAGAGAATACTGATAATCCGACACCAGTAGTTCCAGAAAATGTAACTAATCCTGTAGAAGATAATCCAAATAGTTTATAAACAAAAAATCTAGAAATTAATCTAGATTTTTTTATGCTTCTTTTTTAGTTTTCTTTTTGTCTTCTTTTTTAGCTTTTTTATCTTCTTTAGTTTCTTTTACTTCTTTTTTATCGTCTTTAACTTCTTTATCTTCTTTTCTTTCTGGTTTTGGTAAAGCAGCTTTACGAGAAAGATTTAAACGATTACGATTATCATAACCTTCAGCTTTAACGATGATTTCATCCCCTACTTTAAATAGTTTCTTAGGGTTATCTATTCTTTCCCAAGCTAATTGTGAAACATGACACATTCCTTCACAACCAGGCCATAATTCAACGAAGCAACCAAATTCTTCAACTTTAACTATTTTACCAGTATAGATTTTACCTTCTTCAACTTCACGAGCAACATTTTCAATCATTTCTTTAGTAGCATTAATTATGTCTTTATCTTGATGATAGATTAAAACAGTACCATCATCTTGAAGATCGACTTTAACAGCATTAACATCATTTACGGATGTAACATGAGAAGCTTCTAAGATAATCTTAGTAATCATATCGCCACCCTTACCGATAACATCTTTAATCTTATCAGGGTTGATATGTAAGATTTCAATTTTAGGAGCATATTTGGATAATTCTTTACGTGGTTCAGGAATTACTGATTCCATTAAATCTAGGATTTCCATACGAGCTTCTTTAGCTTGAGCTAATGCTTCTTTTAAGATTTTTTCAGTTACACCTTTAATCTTAATATCCATTTGTAAAGCAGTAATACCTTTTCTAGTACCAGCTACTTTAAAGTCCATATCACCCATATGGTCTTCTAAGCCTTGAATATCAGTTAAGACAGTATGTTTTTTACCATCTTCTGAAGTAATAAGACCCATCGCAATACCAGCAACTGGAGCTTTAATTGGAACACCAGCAGCC
>CANPXB010000013.1 GCA_947585595.1 uncultured Bacilli bacterium | reverse complement strand
TCTTTTTCATCTTCTACCCCTCATTTCTCGTGGTATTTTAACATAATTATTATCATATGTAAAATTCTATCTTAATTATAAATTAACTCTAAACAAAAGAAAAGGTACTACTTAGTACCTAGACATTCTTCAATAATCGTATATATTTCTTCACGACCCTTTTTAGTTACTGAAGAAAACAATACAATATTATCATTTTCACGAAGTTCAAAAGATTCTTTTAATATACTTTCATTCTTAACACGATCTTTCTGACCTACTTTATCATACTTAGTAGCTACAATCGTTACATCTAAATTATAATGTTTCATAAAATTAAACATTAATAAATCATCTTCTGTAGGTTTATGTCTAAAATCAATTAATAAAAAGACTCTTTTTAAATTTTCTCTATTGATTAAATATTCTTCTATCATCAAACCAAATTTTTTTTGAATTTCTTGGGAAACAGAAGCATACCCATAACCAGGAACATCTACTAAATAAAATTTATCATTAATTAAATAAAAATTTAAAGTTTTTGTTTTACCTGGTGTTGCACTAGTATGCGCGAAATTCTTACGACTAATAATTGAATTGATAAAAGAACTTTTACCAACATTACTTCTACCTACTAATAAAAATTCATCTTTCTTATCTTCTGGATACTGACTAGTTCTAACTGCTATACTTTTAAGTTCAACAGTATCAATCTTCATAGTTATCACCACTAGTCATATTATAAAGTAAAAAAGAAGGCAATGTCAAATAAGCTAATTATTAAAGCAAAAAGAAAGTAATCTAATTTACTTTCTCTCCCGTTATTATTTCTAAACTATCTAACATACTATCAACACTATCTAAGACAATGTCATAATATTCACTATTAGCTTCATAATATACTATTATTAACTTACTATCTTTTTTATATATATTAACTAAAGCTTGTTCCATATCATATTCATACAAAAATGAATAAGCTTCATATTTATCAGTAATATTAGCTGAACTAATTAATTCATACTCTTTATTTTGTTCTTCTATACTATCCATAATATCACTAATTAAATCACTTAAAGGAGTATCAATATAATTATCAGCTAAAATCTTACATTGAACTTTAACCTTACTATGTGATTTCTTATGTTCTAAAGATAAAACATTTTTGTCATCTAAAACCTTCCATGTATTATCATAACTTATTTTAAAATTACGATTATTATATTCTTTAATTTGCATACTATAAGAATAATAAAATCCCCCTAAAATAGCTAATCCTAATAATAAAACAACTATTAACCATTTTTTCTTCATGATTATTTCTCCATAATAAGAATAATTAAGTAATCCAAATTATTTTTAATAACTACTTTATATTTCTTACCTTCATATATTAATTTATTATTCTTATCAAATGTTTTCTTATAACCATCTTTTTCTAAAATATCTGTATAATTAGAAACTAAATATAAAGAATCTAACATACCTTCAGTTTCATTTTTAAATCTTAAACTTAAAATATTATCTTTAAAAGAAGCTTTAATTAATGGTAAATTAATATTTTTTAAAACATTACCTACTTTTTTAAATCTTGCTGAATCTTCTCCTGTATTATTATATTTAATTTCCTCATCATTATCATGACGATAATAACTCAATTTAAAGTTTTCTAAAGAACTAGAACTTATATTATTAAAACTTTGTAATGTTAAGATACTTTGAATCTTTTTTAAATAATCAGTACTATTAGCATATGATAAATCAGCATTTAAACTATCTCCTACGACAAAACCAATTACTTTACCATTAATATCATATAAAGCACTACCAACATCACTTTCACTTATTGTTAGTAGATTTTCTATTCTTCCTTTTTCTTCTTTAATCACATTACCATAACTAATACTAAAATTCTTATTTGATTTACTATTGATCATTAAAACATTATCATTAGTTTTAACCTCACTACTATTACCTAAATTTACTTTTTGTAAAACTTCTTTATTTAATTTTAATAAAACAATATCGTAATTAGCTTCAGCTGCGACTATTCCATTAACTTCATAAGTTTTACCATCTACATCAGTTACATAAACATAATTACTATTATTAAGAATCTTTAAAAAGTTTGACCAAGTAGTAGCAACTACTCCACTACGAATAACAAAACCACTACCATAGACATTAACGCCATTTTCACTCATTCCTGTAATACTAACATTACTATATTTATTATTTTGATAAAGTGTCTTTAATTGTTCATTATCTATTCCTTTTACTTTCGTATCTTGATCTAATGACAACTTATTAAAAGTTCCCCCAATGACTTCCCCATTTTCTTCTTTTAAAGTTACTTCATTAAAATAATTTTCTAAACTACTATTATAAGTTAACCAAGGAAAAAATAATTTATATTCTCCCTTTGTTTCTTTTAACCAAAACGCCAAAATCAATTCTTCATTCTGACCATCTACTTTAGCATCCGTTAAATAAACAAAAGATAACGCATCATTTTCATTAAAGCTAACTGTTCTAATATCTTTAATATAACTAGCTTCAATCTTTTTCTCTTTAATAGTCTCTAAGTACATTTTAATAAATATTGAACCAGATAAAGTATCCGCTCCATTATTTTCACTTGTATATAAATACTTCTTACTAAACTCACTATATAAATCATCAAAACTTTTATCACTTAATGATTCTTTTACTAATTCCTTAGCTAATTTAGATATCTTTTCATCATTAATAATTTTTTTATCAAAACCATCAGTTTCTATTCTATAAGTTTTATTTAAAGTATTAATTACTTCATTACTTTTAGCATTAATATCTATTTTATCAACATCTATATCAAAGGCATAAGATGTTTTAATAAAACAGAAACCAATTAATAATAAATAAACTATTTTTTTCATCTTATCCCTCCTATAATTTACTTCTTAAAACCTCAACTATTACTTTACTAGCTGGTTTAGCACTTTCACCATGTAAATAATAATCATGAAATGCTTCAGCTATTGTTTCATCATAAATGTATCTACCTTTATTATCTCTAGCCATCGCATATTTTGAAATACTTTGTCTAAATTCATCAAAACTACCAACCGATAAATAATTATTTTGATATTCTTGATATGCTTCTTGTAATAATTTATAACTGAAATCACCTTCATTAAAATCAGCATAAACTGAATATAATAGTTGTGCTTCATTAACTGTTACATAATTTAATTTTTTACTATTATAGTAATTTAACATTGCTACATATGATAAATAATGACCAAATTCATGAGCAACTGTACTACTGCTACTAGCATCACTTGGAAAATAACCACTATTAGAGCCACTACTAACTGAATTTTTTAATTTAATTGGATTTAAAAAATATTTTGCATTTAAAACAATTTGTGTTTTTATTCCTACTGGATATCCTGAATTAGTTTTACTTGTTGCAAAAGTAAATACTGGCATAAAAGCAGCAATATAAGTATCATTCACCCCAACATTAGCTATTGTTATATTAGTTAAATAATTTCTTGCCAGAGGAAACTCATTATAAATATAAGCTATAACATTTTTTAATTCTTCTGCTAGTTCCTTATCCATTTCACAGAAATTAACTGCTACTATTCCATAATTATCAACAATTTCTTTTTCAATTTTTTGAATTTCAACTGGACAAGCTTTTTTCTGTTCTAAACTATCAGTAACTATTAACTTATTTACATCATCTAAACTACTTATAACCATTTGTTTTAAATATTGATTATCATAAATAACTGATGTAACTCCAGATCCTGACATATTAGCTACTTGATTAGATTTAGATATACCATTAAGTGTTGGTGTTTCATCATCATTAGAATCAAAATAATAACTATGTTTATTTGCGGAAAATATTACAACAAATACTAAAACCCAAACAGCCATTACTACCATATATGATAAGAATTCTCTAATTGGATGTCTCTTCTGTTTAACTTCTTTAGTTACATTAACATCATAATTATAATTTGGTCTAGTATTAAAGAATCTACCTTGTTGATAACTATCTTGCTTATTAACAACTTCATTTTTTCTTCTTTTTATTTCACTACTATAATTCTTTGTCTTTGTAACATTACCAACTTCTGCATAATCTTTTTCTCTTTTAGTTTTAATTGCTGCTTCAGCACTATTTTTTGTAAATTTAACTTTACTATTATTAGCTCCTGTTTTTTGACTATTTTCTTTTTGTAAACTTTCTTTATACTCATTTATATTAGCTGGTTTCGTATTCTTTTCTACTTTTAAAATACTAACAAAACCATCACCCATAATATTCTTGTTATTAAGTAATTTACTCTTATACTTTGTTGATTTAGCTAATTCTTCATCTTTTACTGATTCTTTAGCTTCATAATAATCTAAATAATTATTATAATCAGATCTTTTAACTTCATTTTGAACTTTCTTCTTTTTTAAATTAACAAAAGAACTATTATTAGAAATAACTCCTCCAACATCTTTAGAAGATTCATCTTTAATATATTTATTCTTTACTACTTTACGTGTTTTTTTCTTTAAAGGAGATCCACATATTGGACATATAGATAAATTATCTTTAACTTTACTTTTACATTTACTACATATCATATGTTTCACCTCCATTACTATACAAATTATATCACAGAAAAAAAGTGCATTAAAGCACTTTTAACAATATTATATTTTATAAATAATACGTTTCTTTTTAATATAAGTTATTAAGATAATTAAACCGATACTTATTAAAGTTATAATCACAATATTTATATAAGCTCCTGTATCAGGATTTTCAATTGTATTAGCATCATAAACCAAAATATGTGCTGTTTTACTAATATTACCTGCTCCATCTATTGCTCTAATATGTAAATATGTTTGTTCCAAGTCTCCAACATTAACTGCTACAGTTTGTTTTGTTTCATTCTTATCTACGGTATTTAATATCATCTCTTGATATTCACTATTATCTGTAAAATCACTATTTTCCATACCATCAACATAATATTGATATTTACTAACTCCCGTTAATCTAGTTGCATTTACAATATTAGATTTAATAATATTACTTTTATTAGAATTATCGATTCCTTCAATTATCCATTGATAATAAGTTCCTTCATCTTTAGATGCAAAATTAATTACAACCGTACCACTACCATTATCATCAACATTTTGTGATAAACTTCCAACAAGGATTGGTGTATTAGGAGCATCACGATCTGTAAACTCTCTATCTTCTAATGATGATTTACTAGAATTAGTAATATACCATAAATAAAATATTAAGTTAGCAAATATTTTTTGTTCATCTTCAGTCGCCTTACCACTAGAATGTCCTGTTTGAATCATGGCACAAGGTGCTGGTAACTTACCATTCTTCTTACAATCATCACTTTTACATTGACCCGTTGTTAAATAATAATTATTACCAATACTTAATTCGTTTGCTTTCCCCTCAGTACCTAAATATGCAAACTTTAACCAAATATCTCCATTTGCTGTCTGACCTAAAGTATGAGCATTTGGTATATTAAGACCTTTACTTTGATTATCTTCTGGATAATAATTATCTGGTATATCTTTTAAAGAATCATTAATACTATGAGGATATGAAGTAAAGACACTACCAGCTTGTGAGACGGTAACCCATTCAGAATGGTTTCCACTGCTATCCCAAGTATTTCCACTAAATTCTATCTGTGCATATTTGGCTAAAATATTTAAATGTGGATGACATAAGTTACTAGCTTTACTTGCATCACTAGTATCACATCCAGAATGCGCTAATGTATCATGACCAAAAATAACACTATGACCTGCTTGAATGAATTTTTCAACAGCCTTAGCTGATTCTTCTGTTCCTAAATCCTTAGAACTATTAGAATCCCAAGTACCAAAGACAATTAAATCATATTTATAATTATTTTCATCTAAATATTTCTTATAGTTTTTAGTATCATCCGTTCCCCCAAAATCATCAATACTAACAGTTGTTACTTTAATTAAACCTTTACCATAACCATTAGTTTCCATCCAATCAAATAAAAGTTTATTTTCAGTTGGTGAAACATTTAATACTTGAATAGGATTTTCAGGTAACGCTGATATTTCATGGAAGTGTGTAGTATCAGTAAAATCTTCACTTCTTTCTACTTTAAAATCAAAAGAACCAGTCTTACCATTCACCCACTTTAAAGTAGCTAAATTATTTTCTTCATCTAAATCTACTGATAATTCTATTTCTGGCTTTGTTGCATTATCTTCCTTTACATTTTTAGCTATTGTCGTAAATACATTTTTATTTTTAACTAAACCAAATGAAACTAAAAAAGCCGTTAAGATTAAAAATAATATACATATAACTCTAAATTTCTTCTCACACTTCTTCATCGTAAACCATTCTCCTAGTATTTATACTAATCTCAGTATAGCACTTTTAAGTAAATAAAAAAAGAAAGATTATTTCTTCCCTTTATCTTTACCAAAAACCAATCTCATATGTTCTTGAATTTTTCTATATTCTTCCCAAGCTTCTGGATATATTTCTTTACTACGTTCTAATTCATAGTTTTGTTCTGCTAAATCAGGAGCTTGTATTTGCTTATTTAATTCATAAATCGCTATTATATCGGCTAAAGCAGAATGCTCTTTAGTTTGTTCTGCATATAATTCTTTTTGTTTTCTATTAAAGTTTTTCTTTCTTATACTATCAACTATTTCTAAATCATAATGTTCTTTAAAAAAACTCGATTTAAATATTCTATTTGTTATTGTATCTACTAAATATAATTCACCATTTATTTCTACTTCCACAAAAGGTCTTGTATCATTAAGTCTTACTCCTCTAGTTGGTGAAGTATATATTGCTTCATAAAAAGTAAAATCATCGAATATTGAACTAAATGCTGTATTAGGATCATATACACAATATCTAATAAATTTACTAGGTGGTTTAGCTAAAAATAAAGTAACCGGAACCCCTGCTGAAATATAAAGACTTTTATGTCTTAACTTATCTTTAATCTCCATTGGTATTCCACAAACATTAGGAGTCTTTGTATAATGATAATCACTTGAATTATTCGTAATAGCTAAATTAGTTAATGATAAAAATTCACTTTCCGGATCAATCTCACCTTTATATACTAACGCGTCCATAATCGTTGCTCTAATTGCTTCTTTTTCTAATTCATCTAAATTATCATGATGTTCTAAATATTCTAAAATATGCCAACATTTATAAAATGTTTCATTAACTAATACTGGATAATCAAATAAACTTTTCATCTAATCACCTCAAAGTAATCTGTATTATATCAGTTAATAATTAATTTGCCAAATTAAAACGTAGAATTTATTCTTCTACGTTTTCTGTTTGTTTACCAACTAATACTTCACGAGGTTTAGAACCATTCGCTGGTCCTATTACGCCTCTTTCTTCAAGTAAATCAACTATTCTTGCTGCTCGATTATAACCTAATCTAAATCTTCTTTGAATAAGTGAAGCACTAATCTTACCTGTTTCTAAAGCAAATTCATATATTTCATTATATAACGGATCATCAAATGATTCTTTATCTCCTGATACTGGATTATGTTCTTCCGTAATTGCTTTTTCTAACGAATCATCATATGTTGCTGATTGTTGACCACTAACATAAGCAATTACTTTAGCTATTTCATCATCCGTAATAAAACATCCTTGAATTCTTATTGGATTATTTTCACCCATTGGTAAATATAACATATCACCTTTACCAAGTAATTTTTCTGCTCCAGCATGATCTAAGATTGTTCTTGAATCAACTTGTGATGCTACCGCAAATGAAATACGTGATGGAATATTAGCTTTAACAACACCAGTAATAACATCTGTACTAGGTCTTTGTGTTGCAACAATTAAATGAATACCAGCCGCACGTGCCATTTGCGTAATACGCATTATTGAATCTTCAACTTCCTTAGAAGCAACTAACATTAAATCTGCTAACTCATCAATAATAACAACTAAATAATACATTGGTTCTTTATCAAAAGTTGGATCTTTTTCTTTTTCTGCTGCTACCCATTCATTATATGAACCAATATTCTTAACGCCAGTTTCACTAAACATTTCATAACGTTCTTCCATCATGGCTACAACTCTTTGTAAAGCTGTATTAGCTTTCTTAGGATCAGTAACAACTGGCCATAATAAATGAGGTATACCATTATAATTAGAAAGTTCAACTTTTTTAGGATCGACTAAAACTAATTTAACTTCATCAGGTCTTCTAAACATTAATATTGATGCAATAAAACTATTAATACATACTGATTTACCTGAACCAGTAGAACCTGCTACTAATAAGTGCGGCATTTTTGAAATATCAGCAGTTTGGACACGACCCATTAAGTCCTTACCTAAAGCAACTAATACTTTTGCATTTTCTTGTCCTTTAGGAATATTACCTAATACTTCTCTAATCTTAACTGCACTAATAGATGGATTAGGTATTTCAATCCCAATTGTACTCTTACCAGGTATTGGTGCTTGAATACGAACATCTTTGGCTGCTAAAGCTAAAGCTATTTCTTTATTAATACCTAAAATACGACTTACTTTTGTTCCATTAGGTATTGCTACTTCATATTGTGTAACCGCTGGTCCAACATGGATTTCCACAACTGTTCCATTTATTTGGAAATCATTTAATACTCTTTCCAAAATAATTTTATTACTCTTTGTAAATTCTGAACTATTAACTTTATTCTTTGGTACTTCATCTAAAATATTAATACTAGGTAAAGTATAAAATCCTTTAGTTGAAGCTGAAGTCATTTCTGGAATCTTCATTGTCATTGTTAAATCAAGATTCTTATTATCAAGTTCAGCTGATAAAGTAGCTGGACTAACTTCTTTATTATTTAACATTGGCACTTCCGTATCAGTTACTGAAACAGCAACATCTTCTTCATCCTCTTCATCTTCGTCCTCATCATCTTCTTCGCTTTCTCTTAAAGCTCTTCTCTCATCAAGCTTATGTTTAAAATTAACAATAGCTTCTCCTAAATCAACATTAAATAACATTACTATTGCAAATAAAACTAAAGCAAATAGAACAACAATTGTTCCAACTTTACCAAATAAACTAGTTAAGGCATAAGCACATCCAGCACCTATAATACCTCCACCAACATTAATACCACTTTGACCACTTGTAAATATACTAGATCCACTCTTAAAAGTACTTATACGTGAATTATAATTAGTAATTGTTGCATCCATAATTTGCTTAGGAGCATAATCCTTAATAAAACCAGCATGTGCCATTACTAAAATAACAATAATAAATATATATAAACCAAGTAACTTTGAACTAAAAAAATTAGGTAATTTTCTTTTGATAAGCATATAAAAACCCATAAATAAAAGCAACGCTAAAATAGCCCACCAAAATTCACCAACTAAGAACATTGCAAATTTTTTAACCATTGCCCCTACTATGCCAAAACCTATACCAACTATCCCTATGACAATTAAAAGTAAGCCAATTAGTTCTACACTGTAATTGAATTCTTGTTTTTCATCTTTCTTAGATGTTTTTTTCTTCTTAGCCATACTCTATCACCATTATCATTATACCATAAAATTAAAAAGAAAAAGAGGTATTTCCTCCCTTTATTAACAAAAAATAAAGTTGCATAGTATAATACCTACTAAAATATATAATATAATTATTAGTAATGAACTGTTAACATATTTACCCTTTTTCTTAAAAAAACTAAATATAAGCTCCTACTATAATAATTAATAGAATAAATAATACTAAGATAATTGCAGGACCTAAAGCGTTATTTCCACAATTGTTCATAAACCATCCTCCTTTATTTGTTTTTTCACTAATATTCTATGGTTAATATTCTATTTATGTGAATGTTATTCTTGTTTTTTACAATATTGATTGCTATAATAATAGTTGTATTAAGGAGGAAAACATGAAAAAGAAAATTATTGTGCTAGCCCTTTGTGTATTATTAATTTCAGGGTGTGGAAGTAAAATACCAAAATTATCTAATGGCGATGAAGCAGTTGTTACATTAAAAGATGGACAAAAAATAAGTGTCAATGAACTTTACGATAGTATGAAAAACACTTATGCCCTTCAAAATTTACTAGATTTGGTTGATAAAAAAATATTAGATGAAAAATATAGTGATAAGGCAGAAGAAGCAAATACAAGTGCTGATACTACAATTCAAACCTTAGAACAATATTATGGTGATAATCTAGAAAGTTATCTTCAATCTCAAGGATTTACATCAATTGATGATGTTAAAGCTTACTTATATCTTAACTATTTAAGAAACTTAGCTGTTGAAGATTACTGCAAAGATCAAATAAAAGATAAAGAAGTAAAAGAATATTACGAAAAAGAAATTAAACCAGATATAGTTGTAAGTCATATTTTAATTACACCAAATGTTACTGATGATATGACCGATGAAGAAAAAGAAGCTGCTGAAAAAGAAGCTAAAGACAAAATTAATTCTGTTATTGCTGAATTAAAGAAAACTGATAGTAAAAATGTTGCTACTAAGTTTGCTGAATTAGCTAAACAATATTCAATGGACGAAACTAATAAAGATAAAGGTGGTTCATTAGGTACTATCAATACCGATACTTTATCAGATGAATATGATGAATTAGTTACTGCTGCTTATAAATTAAAAGATGGTGAATATTCAAAAGATGTCATTGAAACTGAAATTGGTTATCATGTAATCTTAAGAACTGAAACTAAAGAAAAAGCTTCTTTAGATGAAGTTAGAGATACAATTCTTACTGAATTAGCTAGCGAATATATTAGTACTCATTCAGTTGCTCAAATTGAAGCTTTACAAAAATTAAGAAAAGATAATGACTTCGAAATTGTTGATGATGAATTACAAGCTCAATATGCTACATATATTCAAAATCAATTAACTGAATTACAAAATGCTGATAAAGAAGCTGCTGAAGCAAAATAATAAATAAAAATAGGAACTAAAAAAATAGTTCCTTTTTATTTGTTCAAAATTCTTTTTACATCTTCATAATAAAATCCTTTAGCCACTAATTTAGCTAATATTTTATTTTCAAGTTCATAACCTTCATACTTCTTACTTAACTTAATTCTAGCTTTTTCATATTCTTTTTTTAATATATTATCCGTATTTTTAAATTCACTTTCATTAATAACTTCTTCAATCATCCATTTATAAAAACCCATTAAACTTAAATTGTATAATATCTTTTCTTTTAATTTATTACTACTTAAAGTTCTATTGTTATTAATCATTTTCTTAACATTTTTTCTAATCTTATTTAACCAAACATCATCACTAATACTATCTATCTTATCCTTAATTTCCTCTTCTTTAAATCCCAATTTAATTAAATTATCTTTAATTTTATTTGGTCCAATACTACTTAAATTAACTTGATCATCTAAATAACATTTTAAATACAATTCTTTATTTAAATATCCATTCTCTTTTAATCTATCGATTGTTTCATCAATCGTCTTCTTTGTATAATCCTTTTTTAAATATTCCTCTATCTCTTTTTCTGTACGTAATTTCTTGGTTATATATTTTAAAGATTTATAATAAGCATCTAGTTTATCGTTATACTTTGTTATTTCCGCAAATAACTCGTCATCTATCTCTTTCATACGTAATAATTCATATTTAACTATTACATCATCATATAGTTTAACTTTTATTCCATCTATTAATACTTCATAACGATTATCTTTTAACTTTGTATACTTTAAAATCTCCATCTTATCACCTTGTAAGAAATATTATAACAAATATTAATTAATTAAACAAGAACAATTGTTTCATAAAAATAGAATTATTTTTTCATAATTCTATCTAATAATGTCAAACCATCATCTATTTCTGAACAAATAGCAATTAAAATAACTAAAATAACGATAATAATAATTTTCTTCATAATACCCCTCATTAATTTCTTTATGCTTTATAAAGTAACATATTTCTTTATTTTATTCAAATTTTACTTAGTTCAAAAAAGTACACTTTTGTGTACTCCCTTAAACATTATCTTTAATTTCTTCTTTATACTTTTTACAATCTTCATCTAATGCTTTTAATAACTTATCTATATCTTCTTTTTTACTAGTTCTAACACCTGAAGCATATTTATGACCACCACCACCATACATTGCTGCTGTATCATTAATAACTGGTCCTTTACTTCTAATATTTACTTTATAAATATCATTTTTTTCATCATATGTCACAAATGTCCATACATAAACATCTTTAATATTACTAAAATCATTTATCATATTTGAAGGTGTTGAAGGATCAACATTATATTTCTTTAATACTTCTGGTGATATATATAAATGGGCAAAACCATTCTCGGTTATTTCTAAATTTTCTGATATATAACCATGGAACTTAATTTCATCATATGGTCTTTCATATAAATAAGCATATAACTTTGTAAAATCAATTTGCGTCTTTTTAATTAATTTAGATACTAAATCAAATGTCTTAGCAGTTGTATAACTTATTAAGAAGCGATCACTATCAGATACCACACCTAAATATAAATTTTCAGCTATCTTACGATCTAACTTCATTCCAGATTCTAATATCAATTCAATAATCATTTGACAAGTGCTAGAAGATGATTCATCAACCCAATCACATTCGCCAAAATCTTCTTCTGAAGGATGGTGATCTATTTTAAGTATTTCTTTAAATGCTGATTTATCTACTCCATCTATTCTTGATTTATTAGGAACATCTAAAGCTATTAATAAAGCATCCCCATTAAGTTTAGTTTCATCAATCTTATCTAAATAACCATAATATTTAAATTTAGATACCATTGTTCCAACCGCATATACTTCTTTTTTAGGATAAGTTAATTTTATGGCATCCCTCAAAGCAATTTGACTAGCTATCGCATCAGGATCTGGACTAATATGTCTAGCAATAACAATTGTATTATATTGTTTTATTTTTCTTAGAATTCTTTTTATTTCTAATTTCATCATCATTAGTCCATCCCTCTTTCTCTTATTTATTTACAATATCATAAGTATCTTTAATAATCATTAATTCTTCATTAGTAGGTAAGACATATACATCTACACTAGAGTCATCAGTACTAATTTTACCTTCATGTTTATCACAGTATGAAGCAATTCCCATATTAGCTTCTTTATCTACTTTAATACCTAAACAACTTAATTTAGTTAAAATAGCTTCTCTAAATTCACGAGCATTTTCTCCTAAACCAGCCGTAAAGACAATTGCATCTACTTTACCTTCTAATTTAACAAAATATTGTGCTATATAATTTACTACTCTTTCAATATATAAATCATTAGCTAAGAATGATAAGTGTTCACCATTTTCCATACCTTTTTCGACATCACGGTGATCAGCATACTTAACACTAACACCTAGTAAACCACTCTTCTTATTTAAGATATTAGTAACTTCTGATACATCCATACCAGATTCTTTACATACATATTCAATAATTGACGGATCAATAGCACCACTACGAGTACCCATCATTAAACCATCAAGTGGTGTTAAACCCATTGTAGTATCATAAGACTTACCATCTTTAACACAACAAATACTACTACCACTACCAATATGACAAATAATTAAGTTAACATCTTTCTTACCTAACATTTCTTGCATCTTACCAGTAATATATTTATGACTAGTACCATGGAATCCATATTTACGAACCCCATATTTTTCATACCATTCATATGGTACTGGATATATATAACTTAATTCAGGCATTGTTTGATGGAATGCTGTATCAAATACGGCAACCATTGGTGTATTAGGTAAAGCTTCTTTCATTGCATTAATACCCGCTAAATTACCAGGAATATGTAGAGGTCCTAACTTAGTTAAAGACTCAATATTCTTAATAACTTCATCCGTAATTAATACTGAATCAGCATACATTTCACCACCATGTAATACTCTATGACCAATACCTTTAATTTCTTCCATACTTTCAACTGCTTTATATTTTAATAACTCTTCAACTAATACTTTAACAGCTTCTGTATGATCAGGAATAAATCTTTCTCCTCTGATTTTTTCGCCATTTACTTTTGTATTCCAAAAACTATCTTGTGAACCAATTTTTTCAATATAACCACTTATCACAACTTTTTCTTCTGGCATTTCCATTAATTGAAACTTTAATGAAGAACTACCAGCATTTACACATAAAAACTTCATATTTTTTCCACCTCATGCTTATTATACAAAAAAAAAGACAGAATATCTATCTTTTTATAACTATAAATTATCGACTTTCTGAATTTCTATGTCTTTTAATTTTCATTTCTAAATCATCAATTCTTTTTTTATTAGAATCTATATTATAACCAAATTCATTAAGTATTTCATATCTCTTTTTATCTAAAGAACTCATCTTTTCTAAATCACAAGTTTTATAATAGTAATCAAAACTTCTTCTACGCATTAATATCACCTATTACTATTATTAACTTTTTTATTTTTTTTATACTATTAATATTAAAGAACTACTTGGTACATAATTAGTTGCTTTATTAAACAATTTTATTTTCTTATTCATTGCTTCTATTGCTAACATCATATTATAGAAATTATCATTATCTATACTTCTAATTAAACTCATAAGATTTTTTAATTTTACTTCTTCTGTATATGAATCAAATTCTTCTTCAAATATCTCGCATTCATTACTATAAAAATATTTTTTTATTAAACCAAAAAAGGTATCATTATCCATTAAGTCTTTACCTACAGCTTGAAAAGTTGAATATGAATCAGTTAATACATTATATCCTTTTAATCTTTTAAATTCACCTAAAATACTTTTTATAAAACTGCTATCTACTTTATCTAAGTCTAAACTAAGTAAAGCATTAACAATTCTATTTTCTATACATACCGTTATAAATTCGGAAAAAGCACCATTTTCTATCAAAGTTGAATTATCTTCTTTAACCATTGTTACTTTAGAAAAGCCTTGTTGATAGACAAATTCCTCTTCATCTTCCTTTAATACTTTAGCACTCGTAAGTTGTAAGGCATGTGATAACTCATGTATCATATTATCTATTTCCGTAAATGAATTATTTCTAGGTATTAAAATATGCGGAATTACACCTTTAACTTGTTTTTGATCTCCATAAATATATTCACCTATCATAACTGGTGATACATCCAATTTTTCTGCTTGTACATTTATCTTTCCTATCGTATAAAAATAATCTTTGTCTTCATCATAACGATGAATATGTAATTGTTCTAATAACTCATTTATTTGTTTAAATAAAAGAGGACCAAATACTAAATAATATCCTAATAAAGCCACAACTAATTCAGAAGCTATTTCTTCATCATATCGATAATCTCTATTAGCATAATTAACTAACGAAATAATATCTTTAATAGCTAAATTAACTATTTCATAATCCATAATAATCCCCCTAAGCGTTCCATATTATATACTAAAACTAAAAAAAAGAAAAGTTTTATAATAAATCTGCAAACTCTTCTTTTTCTTCTTTAACTGATACTTTAATTACTTCATGTCCTTTAATAGCTTTATATATCATTTCTTCATAAGGTATTAATTTTTCGTATTCTCTTGCTTTTTCAAATTCTGGATTTATAACTGGATGATCAGGAACAAATATCGTACAACAATCTTCAAATGGTAAAATACTTGTTTCATAAGTATCAATCTTTTTCGCTAAATCAATTATTTCTAATTTATCAAAACAAGCTACTGGTCTTATAACCGGTATTCTAACTACTTCATTTATAACATTCATACTTGTTAAAGTCTGACTAGCTACTTGACCAATACTTTCACCATTAACTATTACTTTAGCACGATTATTTCTAGCTATTATTTCACTAATACGATACATCATTCTTCGCATTATTGTAATTAAATATTCATGTGGACAATTTTGTAATATTGCTTGTTGTATTTCTGTAAAATTAATAATATGGACTTTAATATCATTATTATATAAAGCTAACTTACGTGCTAATTCTAAGACTTTATTTTTAGCTTCTAAACTTGTATGTGGTGGACTTTCAAAATATAAAGCTTCTAACTTAACCCCTCTTTTAATAGCTAAATAACCAGCTACTGGGGAATCAATACCTCCACTAAGCATTAATAATCCTTTACCTAAAACACCTACTGGATATCCACCAATTCCCTTTTCACTATTAAAATAAATATATACACCATCTATTCTTATTTCAATATTAACAAGTAATTCTGGATTATGAACATCTACTTTAATATCATCGATATTCTTAAGTAAAACTCCACCTATTTTACGACTAAACTCCATACTTTCTATTGGATAAGTCTTATCACTTCTTTTAGTTAATACCTTAAAAGTTTTAAATTCTTTACCTTTAACTAAATCTAATACTACTTTACTTATTTCATCAAAATCTTTATCTTGTAACTTATAAGCAATATCATACTCATGAATCCCAAAAACATTTTTTAAAGAAGCACTTACTTCATCAAAATTATCTTTATTTAAAGTAATAAACATTCTTCCTTTATCAAACTTAATTAAAACATCCATATCTCGTAAAGCAAAAGTAATATTCTTCTTTAATTGATTTAAGAATAAATTAATATTAGCTTTTTTAGTTGATAATTCCCCATATTTAACCATTATTAACTTTTCCATAGAATCACCCCTAAAACTAAGATAAAGTATACCATAACTAATTTAATTAGCAAATAATATCTTTTATATCTAGTAATTTTATTATTTTTATGATATTATCAATATCTCTAAGGGGGATTTTTATGTCTAATATTCCAATAATGCCTGATATCCCATGGGATTATGCTTATTATTTCCAAGATATGCAAGATTTAATTGTTCTTGGTGATAAAACATTTATTAAAAGAGTTTTTGTAACTGATGTTAATGTTAAACCTTTACTAGAATTAAAAGATTTTCATTTAGAACATTTTAATACTCATAAACGTTTATGTGTTGATGAATTTTATACTTATTATTTTCTTATCTCCCCATTTATTAAAAATAGTCTTACCTTACATGAAGCTGTTATTAAAATGAGTCCCCAAGAAATATTAACTTTATTTAAGACTTTATTAAGTGATTTACAAAAAGCTCATAGTAAAGAATTATTCCCTTTTGATATTAAATTTAGTAATTATTTAATTAATGAAAATGGTGAACCAGTCTTTATTGACTTTGATCATTCCTTCTATAAAGGCGAATATACTAGTAATAGTAATCCGAATGCTTTCTTTGATTTATCATTTTTTAATCGTAATTCTAAAGAAGCTACAACCCCTAATTTAATGCTTAATGATAAATGTCTTTTACTTGCTATGTTAATCGGTTCTTTATTAAATCGTTTCTTTATGTATCCGAATCCAAATGCCTTACAAGATGATTTAATTAGATTACAAATGCAATTTCATTTAACTAAAGATATCATTTCTTACTTAGAAGATATTATTATTAATCGTTTTATGCCTAAAGAAGATGATTATTTTATTGATACCTTAATTGATCCACTACTAGATATTTCTCCTAGATTAACAAAAAAATAAAGAATAGCAATATTCTTTATTTTAATTTGACTAAAGTATTTAATTCTTGATACTTACTTTTAAAAATATTTAAAAATTTACTTATTTCTTCATTAGTTGTTACATAACTTAAACTAATTCTAATTGTTGAAGTAGCTCTTGCTTTATCATTATATATCGCCATAACTGAACTACTTAAATCACCAGAAGCACATGCTGTATTAGTACTTAAATAAATTTCTTCATCTTCCATTGCATGAATAAACGTTTCTGGTTTTATATTAACTAAACTAACATTTAAAATATGTGGTATTGAATATTTTGTTTTATTAATTACTACTCCATCATATTTGGCTAAATTATCACATATTCTTTCATTTAACTTGGTTATTTTTTCTTCTTTTTTCTCTAAATCTTTTAAAGCAATTCTAATAGCTTTAGATAAAGATACTACTAAAGGTAATGGCGGAGTTCCAGCTCTTAAATCATTCACTTTACCTGATCCATGTATTAAAGGAATTAATCTAACTTTACTACTTTTATATAAAAATCCTATTCCTTTCGGACCAAATATCTTATGTCCACTCATTGAAGCTAAATCTACATCATGTAAATTAATAGCTACTTTCCCTACTGCTTGCGTTATATCACTATGAAATATTGTTTCTGGATTTTCTTTTTTAATAAGCATTCTAATTGTTTTAAGTGGTTGTCTAACCCCTACTTCACTATTTACTGCACAAACACTAACTAATATTGTATCTTTTCTTATTTTCTTTTTTAAATCATCAAAATCAATTAAACCTTCACTATCATTTTCAACATAATCTATTTTAAAACCTTGCGTTTCTAAAAAATCACATATCTTATATATTGAAGGATGTTCCAACTTGGAAACAATAATGTGTTTACCTCTTCCTTGATAAGCTAAAGCTACACCCTTTAAAGCCATATTATTACTTTCAGTCGCTCCACTTGTATATATAAGTTCATCTTCTTTTATATCAAACAAATCACATATTTGTTTAGTTGCACTATTATATAAAACTTTCGATTTAACTCCTAGAGCATGAATTGAATTAACATTTCCCATATAATCTCTTGTTGCTTTTTCATAACTTTCTAGGACTTCTCTTGATACTGGTGTCGTTGCTGAGTAATCTAAATAAATCATTTCTAATCACCTATCATCATTATAGAGGAAACCTAATTTGAAATCAAGACAAGAAAAAAGATAGAATATCTACCTTTTTATTGATTCTAATAACTTATCTTTTATTCCTGGTTCAATTGCATCTATAGCTCTAATTGTCTTTTCTAAAGCTTTTTTAAATTCTCCTTGATAGAATAAATCTTCAGCTTTACTCATTTCAATATCTAAATTCTTATTAATCGGACGATATCTATTACCATAGACAATTGCTGTCTCAACCATCGCTGCTGTCTTTACTACTTCTGATGAAGTATTATAAAGTTTTAATACTAAATCACGCGCTGTATCTACTCTAATATTAAGTGTTTTAATTGAAACTGGCTTCATATTCATTTCTTTAACCATTTCTTTAATTGCTACATTAGCTTCACTTAATTGAACATAATAGTCATTAGGAACAATTGGTAATTTATAACTATTAATTCTCTTCTTCGCTTTAGTTAATATCTCTTTAATTTCATCTAATTGTTCATGAGCTCTTTGTTCATCTTCTTCTAAGTTACCTAAATTCTTTAATGCATAATCTAATTTTTCTTCTACTTTAGAAAGTCTCATATTAAGATTTTCCATCTCTTTACCTAATCTCGTATAAGAAAAAGACTTATTACGATGAGCATCAACTATTTCATTATAATCTTTTTTAATAGCTATTAATTCTTCTTTTATTACTTCAATTATTTTTACATCATCATCAGTTAAATCAAAACTATATTTAATAACATCTAACTTTCTATATAAACCATTATTAATCTTCTCTAGTTTATTAGCTTTAACCAAGATCTTTCTAATATATTCCTCAAAAATCTTTTTCGCTTGTTTTTCTTTATCAAAATCATTATAGACATTATCAAAATACTCAAGTAAGGTCTTAAGTTCCAAAATTGAATCTTCAACATTTAAAACATTTAATTTAGCAAAAATATCTTGTAACTTCTTCTCCGTTTCTTCAATATTATAATTTAAATTTAAATAATCTAAATTATAACCTTCATTAGTCATTCTTTCAGCTATATTTTTAACATCTTTAATTTTATTAGGTATTAAATTTCTTCCCATGATAATAATTGTTGGTGCTTCTTCAATAACTATTCCTAAATTACCAACTAAATCATCAATTCCCTTAACAATCTTACCGACCTCTTCATAACGATTAGCTTCCATTGCTACTTCAAAAGCCGCAAATAACTTATCAACATTTTCAAATTGTAATTCTAAAGGACCACTAACTTCTTTATAATCATTCTTACTATTATTATATTTAGCTATTATCTCACGATACTTCGCTTTTAACTTCGTAATTGTTTCCCTATTTCTTTCTTCCGATAAAGTTATTTCTTTAATTTCATCTAATAAAAAATTAGCTTTACTCTTAACATAGAATATTTCTAACTCTGCTTTAGCTATCTTATCATTTAATGATTTATAATCTTTATCATTAAAACATTCTTCAATATCTAATAAAGCATCAGTAAGTTTTGGTACTTCAACATCTTTTATTTCTTTAAATCTCTTCTGCCATTCTTCATAAGCTTCTTGTAATTTATCATTATTAATTAAAGCTTCTACTTTATTAAGTTCACTTAATATTGAAGAAGATATAATTAAATTTTTATCTCTTTCCAAAGAAGTAATTTCTTTTTGATACTTTTTCTTCTCTTTATTATTAATTAGATTAAGAATTATAACAATAATAATTACACTTATAATATAATATGTAACTCCAGCTAAGATATACATCGCTTGACTCATTGCTATACCTCCTATTCTAATACTACACTCTTATCATAACACAAACTAATACTAAAATATATATTTTATATCCATTTTACTGTATTTAAATTGTCTACTAAATTGTAAATTAACATAAAGAACTATTTTTTTGACATTCTCCCCATAATACTGGATTTTATTGACTTTTCCTCTATTTTATGTATAATTAAATATGCGATGTATTTGGCAGCGTTATAAAATAATATAATGTGTTTATTACCTTAAAGGTATATTAGTATCTAAGGCTGCCTTAGAGAACATATCTAAATAAACTCCCTATATATATTTTATAACAATCCTATATATCAAAAATATATAGAAAGGAGAAAATATAATGGCAAGATATACTGGTCCTGTTTACAAAAAATCTCGTCGTTTAGGTTTCTCAATCCTTGAAAATGGAAAAGAATTAGCTAAACGTCCATATGCTCCTGGAGCTCATGGAAATGATAAAAGAAGAAAATCAAGTGAATATGGTATCCAATTAGCTGAAAAACAAAAAATCAGATTAATGTATGGTTTAAATGAAAAACAATTCCATAAACTATTTGATAAAGCTTCTAAAATGACTGGTAAAGCTGGTTACAATTTACTTTGTTTACTAGAATCTAGATTAGATAACATGGTTTATCGTTTAGGTTTAGCTAAAACAAGAAGAGCCGCTAGACAAGTTGTTAATCATGGACATATTACTGTAAATGGTATTAAGGTTAATATTCCTTCATATCAAGTTAAAGTCGGCGATGTTGTTGCTGTTAAAGAAAACTCTTTAGAACATCCAGCAATTAAAGAAGCTGTTGAAACTTGTACTCATCGTCCTGCTTATGTTGAATTTGATCAAAATAAATTATCTGGTAAATATTTAAGATTACCTGATAGAAGCGAACTTAACCAAGATGTTAACGAAACTCTTATCGTTGAATACTATAACAGATAGTCAAAAAACTCACTTCATTGTGAGTTTTTTTATTGTTCTTTAAAAGGAACCATTACCAAAGTACTTGAATTATTTAAATCAATTAATTTAATAATATCTAAGGCTTCTTCTAATTTTAAATTATTATATATTTCATACATATTGTCTGCTACTTTATTATAAGTAATTAATTGATCAGCAATATCTGAATTAACATATTCAATATCATCATAATCATTAATTAAAGCAGCAATATTGCATCTAATTCTTCTTTGTAAATCATCTTCATTTAAAGTTAGATTATGCATCTTCTCATCAATCTTTGGTATAACCTCATTAGGATACTTAGTTTCCATATTTATCTCTAATACGACTGTATTACCAAATATTTCTCTTCCCGCCCCAATTGATACTACTAATTCATTCTCTAATAACTCTTCTCTTAAATAAGAAGTAGAGCCAAAATTATTTCTTAAAATAATACTTAAATAAATATTTACTAAACGTTCATTATATTTCTTAAATAAACTTTTAGGCATCTTATAACATATTTTAACCTTAGGTATTTCAATATTAGCTTCCATCTCTTGGTACTTAGTATTAACAGACTTAGGTTCTCTAACTTTTCTTTTAATTGGTTTTAAATATTCAGAAAACTTCTTCCTAGCTTGATTTTCTTTAACTATTCCCACAGCTTCATTTGGATTAAAATTACCTGTAATAACTAAGAACATATTTTCAGGATGATAAAAAGTCTTATAAACCATTTCTAATTCTTTAACTGTTGTTGCTTTAACATCCAAAACATCTCCAGTAACATAGTTTTTTCTCTTATCTTTTTTATATAAAGCTTTATTCATTCCATAATATAACTTATGACCAGGATTGTTCTTTCCCATCTTAACTTCTTCACAGATAATTCCTTTTTCTTTTTCAACTAATTCCTTAGTAAAATATGGAGTTTGTACATAATCTAATAAATGATTTAAATTAAGTTCAAAATTATCATAAGCAAATACCTCATAAGAAGTAAAATCAAAAGTTGTAAACGCATTAATTGATGAACCTAAATTATTAAAATAATCATGAGCTGTAAGTCCTTCTCCTTCATTAAAATTAACATGTTCTAAAAAATGAGCTACTCCATCATGTACTTTTTGATATTCTTTACTCTTCTTAGTTTTAAACTCTGTATCAATTGAACCATATCTAACGTTTAAAGTTAAATAAAAATTATTTACTTTATCATTTACAACCATGTATATAGGAAGTCCATTATCACATTTATCATAATAGATTTTTTCATCTATTCCTTTAAGAGTTATCTCTTTCATCGTCTTCCCCTCCTAACAAGTAAACAATATTTAATTTAACTTTCTTAGCTAATTCAACTACTTCATCTTTCGTAACCGTTTTAAATTCTTTAATACGCTCTTCATATAAAGGAAGATTATCTAAAGTATAAAATAAATAATTATTAATTATTCCACCCAAAGTATCTTCATTCATCTTTATTGAAGATATAACTGTCTTCTTAGCATTTTCAAATTCTTCATCACTAAATTCTGCATTTTCCATTTCTTTCATTGCTTTTTGAATTAATTTAAAACACTTATTTTTATCTTTTTTATCTATCCCTGTATAAATCATTAATAATCCATCATATTTCTGATACATACTAGATACAACATAACATAAAGAATTTTCTTCTCTTAAATAACGATATAATTTACTAGTTAAACTACCACTACCTAAAATAATATTATATAAATGAATCACTAAATCTCTTTCTCTTTTTGTTAGATTAACTAAATTATAAAGCATTATAAAATTATCTTGTTCATACTTACCAGTTTCAACAATATCTTCATATTTCTTTTTAACTTTATTATTAACATATAATTGAATATCTTTTTCTTTTAATGTTCTAATTGTAAATTTCTTCTTTATAATATTAACTACTTCATCCATATCAAGATTACCTACAACATAGATATCACAAACATAGTTATTTAAAACATTATTATAAGTATCATATAAAGAACTAGGTGTAATATTATCTAAATCTTCCATATATCCAACCATATAATAACTAGTTGGACTACTACTATCCATATTATCTAAAGCTCTTCTAAACGCATATCTAGTCGCATTTTCTTTTAAAGATTCTATATCACTTTTTATTCTATTTTTAATTATATTAAAACTTCTTTGATCAAATTTCTTATCTGTTACATTAGGATTCAATATCATTTCAAAAGGAAAACTAATTACTTCTTCTAAATAGCCATCATAACAGTATTTCGGATTTAAAAAATCAGTAATAAAAGATAACATTGTACTATTCCCAAGTCTTGTTGCTACCCCTCTAACTTGTGTACTATAAAGATTTTCTAAAGCAATAGCGACATCTCTTCTTTTAGGATATTTCTTACTTGAATGCATTAAAAGATCAACTAACATATTATTTTCTGTTATTTCTTCTTTAACAAGTTCATTCCTAAACATTATTTCCATTGAGCAATTTTTAAATTTATCAGTTTTAATAGTATGAATACGATAAGTCTTACAATCATAAACTTTATATTCCATAAGTCACCTCTATCTAATATTATGTCTTAATTTTCTTATTTTATAATGTCATCTTCGACTTCTCCAACAAATACTTTAGCAGCTTCCCCTCTCATCAAAATATGATTATCTTTATTCCATTTTATATTTAAAATTCCCCCACGTAATTTAACATTTACTTCTCTTATATTTGGATTCTTAAGCATATATGAAGTAGCTACAGCACAAGCGCCAGTTCCACATGCCATTGTCTCTCCACTACCTCTTTCCCAAACTCTCATTTCTAAAGTATTACTATCTACTACTTTAACAAATTCAACATTCGTTCTATTAGGATAATAACTATCATTTTCTATTTTAGGTCCAACTTCTAATACTAAATAATCAGTAATCTCATCAACATAAATAACTGTATGTGGATTACCCATTGATATATCAATTACTTCATAATTAGTATCATCTATCTTAAGATTATGTAAAGCCTTTAAACTAACAGGACTTCCATCATGTAACATTGGTTCTCCCATATCAACAATTACTTCTTTAACCAAATTATCTTCTAAAATTAAATCTAAATATTTAAGACCGGCTAAAGTATCAATAACTAACTTTGTCTTCTTAGTTAAACCTCTTTCATATACATACTTTCCTACACAGCGTATACCATTACCGCACATCTCTCCCTTAGATCCATCAGCATTATATATTTGCATAAAAAAGTCAGCTTTCGAAGATGGTTTAATTAAAATAATTCCATCCGCTCCAACACTAAAATGTCTTACAGATAACTTAATAGCTAATTTTTGATAATACTCATCATTTCTATTTTCTTTTAAAACATCATCTTCATATATATAAATATAATCATTACCTAAACCATGCATCTTCGTAAAACGCATATCAATCACCTCTAATATTATATCACATTCCCATTAAATTAAAAAAAGGTTCAATCTTGAACCTCTTTCTTATTCTGGAATATAACTTAATCCACTAATTGAATATATTCTTTGAACATTCTCAGCTAATTTAACTGATTTCTTTCCATTAGATCTAAATAAATCTCCTCTTGATTTAGAACTACTATAATCTTTTAACATATAGATTAAATTAGGTTTAACTACAACAAATGAACGTACATCGGCTTCAACTTTTTTACCTTTACCACCAGTAGTTACATATAAGTCACCTGTTGTTTTATAATCTTGAAGATAATATACTCTCTTACCATCTTTACTTACAGTAAGTTTAGAACTATATACATCACTAGCTATTTCTTTAGCTTTACCACCTTTAGCAATATATAATGTTCCATTACTATCATCATCAACATCTGCTACAAAGACATAACCATCTTTTGTAATTGTTAAATAATTTTCTACATCATCAGCAACAGATTTAACTTCACCAACTTTATTACCATTAACTTTAACATATTTTAATTCATAATCTTCATTAATGAAATAAATCTCATTAGAATCAAAGAAATATAAATCTTTAATACTTTCTAAATCATCTTCTACTTTAGCTGCATCCTTACTACCTTTTTGATAATATAATGTATATTTACCATCATCAGCTACTGTATAAACAACTTTTTGTTCATCAACATCTACACCATAAACAGAAGATATATCAGAAGCTACTTTACTTCCTTCTTTACCATTATAATAGTATAAATCTTTTTCATCATCTACAACTACATAATATAGTTTCTTACATGATTTAGTATCACAATAATATGAAGAAACATCATTTGCTACTTTATTATTTTCTTTTTTACTAATACTATAAGCCATTAATGTTGCATCATCATCAATATACATAATATATTTACCATCTTCACTTAATCTTATAGCACCATTATATTCATCTGTTACTTTATTTCTATCATCTTTCTTAGCATTAATACTTCTTACATAAACGCTACCATCTTTTTCATATACTATATGAGTTGTATCATATACATATACATCAGATACATCAGTATCTAATCTTTCTTTATCTTTTTTAAAATTATAAGAATATAAATTACTATCACTATCTAAAGCAATAACATATTTATCATCCTCAGTAAAATCATACCATTCTATATCAGAAACAACTTTACTAGTTTCTTCTTTAGACTTAGCATCATATAGATATAAATCACTATTCTTTGTAAATAAAATATATCTATCAGTTGTATTAGCATATATAACACCTGTTGAAGTATCACTCGCTAATTTAATTGCATCTTCACTATCTTTGGCATTTGGTTTCATTAAGTATAAATCGCCTTCATCATCAGCATATACAATAGGATACTTAACATCTTTACTACCACCAAATAAAGAACTTAAAACTACTAGAAGAAGTAAAACTATAACTACTCCACCAGCAATCATAATATGTAATCCTTTAAATTTACCAAAAGATTTCTTTGAAAAATCTGTAGCTTTCTTAACTACTAACTTACTGCCATTCTTAGCTGATTCTAAAACTTGTTTACCACTATCTGCCATCTTATTATTTTGTGAAGATGGATTAGTAGCATTTGTTTGTCCTTCCATAAATAACTCCTCACTACGCGACTTCATCTTATCGCTAATTAAATTATAATATTTTAATTCTTTAAAATCAATTAATTTTTACTAATCTCTAATATTATTATATTCAGATACAATAAAGTCATCCGTCATTCCTGCTATATAATCAATTACTTTTCTTTCATCACTTGTCTTATTTAAATAATCATCACTCATATCATTTAAAAATATTGTATAAATATGTCCTTCTTTATTCTTAGTTTTAATATCATTAAGACATTTATCAAATACTTTATTAAACATCTTATCATATAAATCTAACATTTCTTTACTATTAGCTTTATCATATATATGTTCATAATTAAACTTCTTTAAACTCTTAATTGCTTGAAAAATATTATTACTTAACTTTAAATAATCTTTACCTATACTATTATCTACTAAATCATTAATTATTGTATTAATAATCTCTCTATTAGTTAATCCTAATACATCAGATATTTCTTTAGGTATTTCACTTGGATTAATAACATTCATTCTTATCGCATCTTCAATATCTCTTCCAATATAAGCTATAATATCACTTACTCTTACCACACAACCTTCTAAAGTCATGGGTACTAATTTCTTAATCATATCTTTATTCTTATAAGTCTCTTCATATTCTTTTAAGAATATATCTTTATCTTTCTTATATGGACGATATTCATCTAACTCTAATTCTCCATTATGACACATAATAGCATCTAAAACTTGTAAAGTAATATTACTACCCTTACCATTATTTTCCAAAGTCATTAATGTTCTAACACTTTGAACATTATGATTAAAATATCCTTCATTATTTCTTAAACTAATTTCATTTAATATTTTTTCTCCTGCATGACCAAAAGGTACATGGCCAAGATCGTGTCCTAATGCTGCTGCTTCAATTAAATCTTCATTAAGTCCTAATGCTCTTCCAATCGTTCTCGCTATCTTACTAACCATCTGAACATGCGTCATACGTTTACTTATATTATCATTATCATTAAAACTAAAAACCTGTGTTTTATCCATATATCTTGTATATGATAAAGAATAAACAATACGATCTATATCTCTAAAAAATGGTGTTCTAAAATCATTATCTTTAACTTCCGTAAATCTAAAAGCTTCACTATCTTTTGTTGCCATCTTACTTAAATAATTATTCTTAGCTTCCATATTCTTCTTTACTTGTTCTAAATCCATATATACCACCACCTAAATTATACCAAGAAAAAAAGACATATTAAATATCTTTATTTCTCATATATTAATTTACCAGTCTCCTGATCAACATACAATAACTTAGTATAATCTTTAGAATCTACAGGTAGATTCTTATCCTTTAATCTCTTCTTAATTAAACCATTAACAAAAGAATAAAGTATTGAAAATATTGGTACCCCAATAATCATTCCAACAACTCCAAATAAACCACCAAAGATTAGTAAAGAAAATAATACCCAGAAACTACTAAGGCCAGTCTTACTACCTAATATCTTAGGTCCTAATATATTACCATCAAATTGTTGTAATATTAAGATAAAGATTAAAAAGACTATTGATTTACCTGGACTAACTAAGAATATTAAACAAAAACTTGGAATCGCCCCAATAAATGGTCCAAAATAAGGTATTATATTAGTAACACCTACTATTACAGCAATAATTAAAGCATATGGCATATCTAAAACTAACATAGCAATAAAACATAAAATGCCTATTATTAAAGAATCAATTAATTTACCAGTAAAGAAACCACCAAAAACACGATCTGTATATCTAATATTTTCTAAAATAACATTAATTGTTTCATTATCAAAGAAAGTATACAATAATTTCTTAATCTGAGCTTTAAACTTCTCTTTATCAAATAATACATAAATTGAAATAATATATCCAATAATTAAATTATATAAAAACTTCAAAGTTCCAAAGATACTATTACTTATCATAGTTAACATATCTTCAAAAACAAAACTATCTATCCAAGTATTAACAAACTTTCCTAACTTACTAAAATTCTCATTAATAAAAGTTGTTAAACCCTCACTATTACCTGTTAAATTAATTAACATATCCTTACTATTAGCTAAATAAGTATTAATATTTGTTACTAACATTTCTAAACTTTTCATTATCTCTGGAAATAAGAAGCTTAAACAAGTAAGTAAACAACCAATAAATATAGCTGAACTAGTAATTAAAGATAAACATCTAATTACTTTTTTATAATCTTTTTTCTTCTTTGTTACTTTATCTAATAATTTACTATATACTTTTTCATCAAAAAAAGTAACTACTGGATTCATTAAATAAGCTATAACTAAACCATAAACAAATGGCGTTAAAATAACAAATACCTTCTTTATAAAACCAATTATATACTTTGAATTATATATGGCAAAATACAAAAGTAATAAAGCTGCTAAAACACAAAAAGCTGTTAAACCCCAAGCTAAATATTTATTTTGTAGTTTTTCTTTCATAATATTCATCCCTATTCCCCAAATTCATAAAGTATTATATCACTATTTAAGTCCATTTACTAATTAAATAACCCACGTATAAGCTTCTTCCTATTAATAAACATATAACCAACTTCTACAGCCATTAAAATAACAAATAATAAGATATAACTACCTAAAGCATACTCATATTTAACATAAGCTGGCAAAAAGAAAGGTACAACCCCAATTACTAAAGCTAAAAAAGTAGGAATTAAAGTTATTAATCTCTGTTTAATAATTACATTATCATTATTTTCATCTTTACAAATAAAACGATAATCTAAAGTTAATGAAGTTAAAGAAACAAACATTAAAGCACTTAAAGATACTAATATATTAAAGATTAATAAAATAACATCATTACTTAAATAAAAATAAACTAATAAACTATTAATAATAATGAAGATACTACCTAATAAAACTCCACTCAACCATTTACCAAATAAAACTTTTTCCATTCCAATTGGCATTGTTCTAAGTATTTGCATATTATCTTTTTCTAAACTCATTGAAGAAATATTCATACTATTAAATGTTACTAACATAGCTAAAAGAGTTGGACAATATAACTTTAAATAAATAGCAAAATCTTTAATTCTTGATATCTTATCAAGATCAATCATATGTAATCCGACAAATAAAGCTATTGTAAAAAAAACTAACATGCCAAATGAACTAAGTAAATAAAATTTATTCTTAAATAAACTAATAATTTCTTTTCTTACCATTCCAAATACTCTATGTAAATTTAAAGTCTTCTTAAATTTAAATTCAACTTTTTTCTTAATACCCTTTAACATTGAACATATCTTTAAATAATTATTAGATAAGAAGAAACTATATAGATATATAACTAAAATAGGTATTAAGAAAAGTAAGACAAAGAATAAAACATTTTCATCTCTAATCATTATATAAAAGAAAAAACTCATTGGATACATCACATTAAACTTATCTAAAAAAACCTTAATAAATCCATCTATTGAACTAACTTTAGTATCAATAAATATTAAAAATAAACTAACAAATACTAAAGCTAAAACTAAATATTTAATAATATAATAATATATCTTATTATTAATAAATTTAACTTTTAAATAAGAATTAATATAAGATATTATTGATGCTATTACTATAGGAATAAATGGTATAAATAAAGAACTTATGACATACATTAAACCTACTTCATCACTGATACTTAACTTAAAACTAGTATAAGCTAATAATGAAGAAAACATAATAATAACTATCGCAATTAAATTCTTTAAATAAATATTAAATAATTTACTAAAGATAATTTGATATCTAGATAATGGTAATGAAAACAACATATCATTATCTTCACTCTTAAAGATAATTGGTTCTATTAAATTAATATCCATTATTAAGCAAAACAAACTACTAAGCGCAAAACCAATTACTAAGATATTTATTTTATTAGCAATACCTGAAGAAGTAAAAAATTTATATAATAAAAAACCATAGAATAAAGCAACTATTGCCGTAATAATTGTTTTCTTTTCTAAATTACTTTTAACTCCATCTTCTCTGGCTACCTTAATCTTATTAATATCAAATAAACCTAGAAGATTAACATATAATAGTTTAAAAAATCTATTCATCTACAACCAACTCCATAAATATTTCTTCTAAACTCTTATCTTCAATAACATGATCCATATCGCCATCAACTATAATCTTACCATCTTTAATAATCGCAATACGATTACATAATTTTTCCGCCACATCTAAGACATGAGTTGAAAAGAAAATAATTTTTCCTTCTTTAGCTTTTTCTTTAATTAATTCTTTTAAAGTAAATGATGCTTTAGGATCTAAACCCACAAATGGTTCATCTAATACATATAGTTTAGGATTATGCATAAAAGCTGCTATTAGTACTAATTTCTGTTTCATTCCATGCGAATAACTACTTATTAAATCATTTAAATCATCATATAATTCAAACTTATTAGCATATAACTTAATATTCTTTTCTCTTTCTTTATAAGTCATTTCATACATATCAGCTATAAAATTTAAATATTCAATTCCGGTTAAATGTTCATATAAAATAGGATTATCTGGAATATAAGCTATCATCTTTTTATATTTAATTGGTTCTTTTAAAATACTTACTTTATCTAACAAGATATCCCCTTCTGTTAAATGGTTAATTCCTACTATTGATTTAATAGTTGTTGTCTTACCTGCTCCATTTCTGCCTACAAAAGCATAAATATCTCCTTCTCTAATACTCATATTTAAATTATCTATTATTCTTTTACCTTTAAAATATTCAAGACTATAACCTTTTATTTGTAACATTAAAAATCACCCTTATCTAATACTTTTTGTACTTCCATTAACTTATCTGTAACTATCTTATGGTTCTTTTTATATTCCTTACGATCTAATCCTATAAAAACTGATGAATAAGTAAATTTAACTTTTTTAAACTTCCCCATATCACTAATAAAATATAACTTAACTATTGTTATCATTAAAATCTTTTTTACATCTAAATATCTAATATTCTTAATTGGTACTTCATATACTTCTTTGGCTTTATTAAGTAATCTTCCTAATTTAACATAAACAAAATTATTCTTTGTTACTCCAAAGACTGCTCTTCTTGTTACTAGATATATATATAAACCAAATAATACTAAAAACGGACTCACATAAGCCATAATTGGTACTGTTCTAATAAAAATAGCTAATAATAAATCATTTAATAATAAAGCCACAATAATTGCTATAAATGTATTACCATACCACGAAGCATACATTAAACCATCTATCTTTTCAAAACTATTACGTTTTAAAATTCCTTTAAGTGATTCAAATCCCCAAATCATAATACCACCTAACCTAATTCTACCAAAAATACTCATAAGAAAAAAGAAGTAAATTACTGCGTTTTTACTTCTTCAATATATTTAGATAAACTACAATCGTCATCATCTTCAATTACTTCAAAAACACATTTATTCTTATGCATTATATTAGCAGGGAATACATTTCCCTCAGCCGTTAATAATAATAACTTATCATCTTCTACCCCAAAACATAAATAGAAGTTACCAATCGTTACTTTTTCTAATAAAGTTTCAGCTTTACCTACATATCTAACTTTATAAAAACTATTAAACTTTTCTTCTCTAATTGCTCTTATTACTGCATAAATATGTTTACAAAATGTATTATATTTACAATTACACCACACTAAAATATGTTCATCATCAACCAAATCAATTACCACAACATAAGGATTCGTTCCATCAACAATGGCAATATACTTATTTTCAATCTTTTCTAAAAATGATACTTTACCACTCGTAAAATACTTTTCTCCTCGTTCAATAATCTGTGGTTTAAATAACTTACTAAAATCATCATTTAATAAATCAAACTTAACTGGTTTCAAATAATTATAATTTTCTTCTAGATGATCAAACTTGCCAAATATCTCATTTAAAAATATTTCCATTCCTCGAGGTAAATAACTAAATACCATAGCTAATGGATCAATTAAGAAATCCCAACCTAATGGTAAAAAGCGATCAAAAATATATTCATGAGGATTCTTAAAATAAGTTAGTATTTCTACTCTATCACCAATAATATCATCATTAAAATCATAACGATTTTCATATTCTTCCTTTGTTAATTTAGCTACTAACTTCGTTGCTAAAAACTTTGTCATCATTTGTGAATTAATATAATCTTCAATATGACTTTCATCAAAGAAATTTAAATCAATCCATACAATTTTATAAACTGATAATTTATCAACATAATCTAATCTAACATATATATTGTTATTATTATAATTATTTAAATAGATAGACATACATAGTTCATGTCCCTTTTTAGTTAAATAATCATTAATCTTATCAAATACTGATTTCTTTTTTAACATCTTCATCATCTACTTTGTTTTCTTTTTCTTTATTTGTTTATCTATTTTATCTTTCGCTTTACTAGTTGTCTCCTTAATTCTTTGTCTTACTTCTTTTAATAATTTTTCTGAAGCTTCAAAGTTAAAAGCATTAACAAGTCTTTTATATAATCCACCTTGTTTCATTAACTTCTCTCTTATCTTCTTCGTAATTTCTTCTGTACTATCTTTTCTAACTGATTTAGCAACACTCTTAAATCCACTAATAATCTTAACTGATACTGCTATATCAACAACAAAGATAACAAATATAACTAAAGCTATAAAATTAAGAAATGAACTATCTATATGTCCGAGTATACTCATAATAAAAGGATGAATTACATAGGTTAAAAGTAATCCTAATACCCCAAATGCCCCTATTATTTCTAAACATATTCTTCCATTAATATTATATTTCTTATCTGAATAATCCCACCAACGAGCTTTAAATAATTTCTCCATTATATAACTAGTAAAATATTCCAAAAGAGAACAAACAAAAGCCGTTGTTAAAAATAATACTATTGGATCATCATAATACTTATTTAATAGTATTGATATTCCTAAACATCCTACTCCATAGATTGGACAAATAGGTCCTATTAGAAAACCTCTATCTACCCATTTTTTTGTACAATAATAGCAATAAACCATTTCCATACCCCAACCTAAAAATGAATAAATAATAAATAATAAAAAGTATAATGCTATTGTATCTATCATTTAAACACTCCTATTCCCTATCAATAATACCATATCTTACTTCAAATAACCATTATTATATCTTTCTTCTAATTTATCTAAAATCTTTTCTTGTCCTTTAAATATTTTAGCTTTCGCTTCATCTATTGTAAACCATCTTGCTTCATCCATCTCTGGAAACTCTCTAAATTCTCCAGAACCGATTGGATATTCTATCGTAAAAGTATTACTTTTCATCTTAGTTACATCTATATCCTTATTAATAATAAAAATAATAATTAATTTATTAGTTGAACTTAACTTCTGTGATCCTAAAAACTCTAATTCACTTTCTTCTACTTTAGTACCTGTTTCTTCATGAAATTCTCTTATTGCTGCTTCAATAGCTCTTTCTTCAGTATATTCACCTTTACAAATACTCCATCTATCTTTCCCTTGCCAATAAGGTCCTCCTGGATGTTCTAAATATACTTTTAATTTATTATCTTCTATTTTATAAGGTAAGATTCCTGCACTTCTTTTCATGCTCTATTCCTTTCTAAAACCAATCGCTACTACTCCATACTTAGTTTGTTCTTCTTCTGTATAAAATCTTTCCATTTCATGAATCCACATCTCTTTAGTATAACTTTCTAAATAAAGTCTCTTCATTTCATAATGTTTAACTAATTCATTAAAATTATCATAATAGTCTAAAAAAGTTACCTTAGCTCTTATCTCTTCATCATCTAAAGGTCTTTTTAAAAACACTAAAGTATCTCCAACTTTAAGTTGTCTTCTTTTTTCATCATTAACTCTTACTTCAACATCTTTAATTCCTTTTCTAACTATTTCAAATACATCATTATCTAAATGAACAACCATTTCCATCTTATACACTTCCTTTTATAAACTTATATCCTAAATATAACCATATTAATAACATCATTATATTCCATAGATAAAACTTCATCTTCTTAGTTTTATGTCTAAACACCAACATTCCTATTATAGCTCCACCCGGTCCCCCAAAAAGACTAAGAATAAATAACCATCTTTCACTTATTCTAAAACTATTCCTCTTAGCTAACCATTTATCTATACCATAAACAATAAAACTAACTAAATTAATAATAACTATATATATTATAAAATACTTCATTATTAAATTATACCAAAAAAGACCTCTATAAGGCCTTTTTTCTCTTTCTTTTTTTCTTATTAAGTAAATTACTCTTAAATAATGTAAAACCTATTAAACCTAAAGCTACTGCAATAAAAGAAACTAATAAACTAACTTTTAATACATTACCAACATTAACTATTCTTTTTTCGACACTAATAGTTTCTATTGGTACTTCTTCTTTAGGTATTGCAATAACTCCATATTGACTTAAATGTGATGTTTCAAAAACAATATATCCACCATCAATTTTAGCATCAATATATTCTTCTATTTCACCATCATCATTAACATATATTATTTGATAATCATCATATTCATT
Source organism: uncultured Bacilli bacterium (assembly GCA_947585595.1). GTDB lineage: Bacteria > Bacillota_I > Bacilli_A > RF39 > UBA660 > Coprovivens. The sequence goes on along the minus strand of CANPXB010000013.1, from coordinate 5,718 downwards.
AATATTATCTTCTAACTTAATCTTTATTGTATAAGAACCATTCTTCATTGAAACAATCTTCTTACCATTATAAACATTAACATCATATAAACCAACTAATAATTTATCAATCGAATTAGATACTTTATCTGCTATCTCATCCTCTTTTAAATCATCAACTTCTAATTTATATTTAGAATTAACTTTATCTTCTGATATTAATATAACATTATCACTTTCTAAAGTAGAGCTATCACTTTTAACAACTTTCTCTTCTATTTTAGGTTCAACATATTTAATAACACCATATCCATTATCTAAAGATATGTCTAAATCTGTCATAATATGACTAGATATCCAAGATTCTGTTACTGTAACAGAAGTCATTTTATTATAGTCAACAACTTGTGTTAAAACAAAATCATCTATATTGTACTGTTCATTTAAGCTATTCAACTCTTTTAAAGTATCATAAGATTCTTCAAATTCTAATGTAGTTCCCTCGTATATTTTATTATCATCAGATAATATTAATTTGTCATTAAATGAATAATTATAAATTGGTAATCCATTAACAACTTTTTTTACATAAGAATTTTGTTTAAATTTTAAAGAACCTTTACCTGTTACTTTAATTTGTTTATTATTTAGATTTAACAAACTTATATTATTATCATTTGCTATATCTAAAGTAACATTAGCTACTTTACCACTCTCTAAGTAATATATATTAGCATTATTCAATACTATTACATTACCTTTACCAGAATAGTAAATAGAATCAGTACCATTACCAAACTCCTCACCCTTACAAATAATTTGTTCTTCATCTAAACTTGATTGCAGTTTAAAAGAAGCTAATACTTCGCAATTACTATAAACTAATGCTTTTACATTAATACTCCCCATAAGCATTAGTAATATCGCAATTACTAAATATTTTCTCTTCATAAAAAAATTTCACTACCTTTACCAAAGGGAATGACTTAATTATACCAATTATTATGGCAAAAAAAAAGAAAAATTATTCTGTTATAACTTTTCTGTATACCTAGTTGACATTATCATAAGCCATTTCTAAAATGTTTTCATCCTCCAAAACCTCCGTATTATAGTGCTGTACCATACTTTTCATTTTCGCAAATTCTATTAAATTGCTATCACTAACAGATATAGCATATAACTTATCTCTAAAACTAAATAACAAGTCTTTAAACTCTTTTATTTCACTAATTTTTACTATTCCCATTACATAATTATTAACTATTTGAAATCTTTTTAATTCAAGAACTTGAAACTCTGTTCTTAAACTATTCATTAAATCTTCTTCTGTCATCTTAGATAAATAAAGTAATCATAATTATTAGTGAAGCTATTATTAAAAAAGCACTTAAAGCATAATCATATATCTTTTCTCCTGTACTTTTATCAAAGAAAACATCTTTATGATCTTTACTATTTACATATATCTTCTGTGTATCCCCAATATTAGGAATAAATTTATTTTTAAACATTGGATAATCTACATTAAATACTTCACCATCTACTTCAAATTCATATACAGGTTGAAAATATTCTTTCTTCGTATTAGGATTCTTAACTAAATCAATAACTCTTCCCTCTACTACCATATTATATTTCTTAAAATTAACTTTTCTATTTAAATAATTAAATATTAAAGTAATAATCATTAACATAAAGACACTACCAGTAATCATAAAAGTTATTGAATCACTCTTATCTAAAATCTTATTCATATATAAAAGAATAGTTACTAAAGCACTAATTCCTAAACTTAAAAAGATATATCCATAATTATTCTTATTTAATGAAGCTAATAACCCATATAATATAGAACCAATACTACCAGCTAAGATTAAATAAGTAAAATTACTTCTTAAACAAACAACTAATATAATTGTTACTACTGCTACTATAAAAGATAAAGTATCAAGAACTGTTTCCTTTTTCATACTATCACCATTTCCATTATATCATTTATTTTCTTTTATCGGAACAGGATCATACCCTTTTCCACCAAAAGGATGACATCTAAGTATTCTCTTAATTCCTAACCATATTCCTTTAATACATCCATACTTTTCTATTGCTTCTTTCATATACTGTGAACAAGTTGGTGTATATCGACACATTGAATGACAATGTAAAGGTGTTACTTGATATAACTCAATTAATTTAATCGATAATCTTTTCATTGCATCACCTAACAAACATATTTTATCACAAAACCTATTACTTATGATAAGATTAAAATGGTGATAATATATGGAACTTGGTATTTTACTCCCTATTTTCTCTTTACCTAGTAAATATGGTATTGGTGATTTTGGTTATGAAGCTTATGAATTTATAGATATTTTAAAAAAATATAATATTAAGTACTGGGAAATTCTTCCTATAAATGCTAGCGGTATCAGTCCTTATTCGCCAACTAGTTACTATGCTCTAAATGAAAACTATATATCTTTAGATAAATTAAAAGATATGCATCTACTAGATAATGTACTAGAAAAAATAAAAAGTAATCGTATTAAATATGATAATTACAAAGATCAATATTATAAGATAGCTTTCAATAATTTTAAACCTAATGAAGAATATTTAAAATTTTGTCAAAATGAAGAAATAATAAAATATGCTAAATACATGAGTAAACAACATAATGAAGACGAAAACTACTATCTCTTCTTACAATATATATTAGATAAAGAATGGAACGAATTAAAATCCTATGCGCATCAAAATGGTATTAAAATAATTGGTGATATGCCTATCTATCCTGATTTTAATTCTTGTGAAGTTGCAAACTATCCTGAATACTATGAATTAGAAAATGGTCATATGAAATATGTTTCTGGTGCATCACCTGACTACTTTAACGAAAATGGTCAAAAATGGGGTCATCCCTTATATAACTTTAATTACATGGCAAAAGATAACTTTAAATACTTAATCAAACGTTATCAAGAATTTCTAAATAGATATGATATTATTAGAATTGATCACTTTAGAGCTTTTGATACTTATTTTAAAATTCCTATCAATTCAAGCCCTAAAGAAGGATGGTATGTTGAAGGACCAGGGTCTAAATTCTTTGATCAATTATTTAAATATACTACTTGGGATCGCTTTGTTGTTGAAGACCTAGGTGATATTAGAAAAGAAACTGAACTACTTCGTGATAAATATCACTTTACTAAAATGAAAATAATTGAGTATACCTTAGATCCATTAAATAAAAAAGATAATTATGAAGATTCAACTAATATGGTCATCTATACTGGTAATCATGATAATAACACTATTATTGGTTGGTATAATAATTTATCTCTAAAAGAACAAACCAGTTTACAAGAATTCTTAAAAGAACATAATTGTCAAAATGACCAAATAAATATTTCATTAATTAAATATTGTTTACAAAGTCCTGCTCGTTTAGCTATCTTCCCAGTCCAAGATATCATTGGTTTAGATGAAAGCTCTCGCATTAATCTACCCGGTTATTCTAATGATGAAAACTGGTCATGGGAACTATTAGATTTCAATGAATTCAAACAAAGTATGGAATTACTAAAAGAAGAACTACTTAAAAACAAAGATTGTTAACATTACTTAACAATCTTTTAATTTACATAGAATTCTTCAAACTCTTCATCTATCTTTTCATAGTATCTAGTTATATCTTTAGGTGGATCACTACATAACTCACCATTACAATAATAATGATTACTATTTTTATAATAAGAATAAACTATATCATCATTCTTATCGACAAATGTATAAGATCCTGTATATGGATTAAATCTAATAAAATATTTTTCGTCTTTATAAACAAAATCACTTAAGTATTCATTATTATTTCTAACTATAATTTCAATATTATCTTTTTTATATGTCACATCATCTATTTTTTCATAATTATTTTTCTTTAGAAATTCAATTAACTTATTTGTTTTGTCACTATCTTTCTCATTATCATTTTCATCATTAGTAATTGAATCAGCTCTAAATGGAAATAATTTATTATTCTTCATCATCAAATTATTTTTAATAGCAATTTCTTCTATCATAGTAACATTATTTTTCATATATTCAATTTTAATAAACCACTTATTCAAGTTTTTTATTTTTTTATCACTTAATATTTCATCATATCCATAATCTTCTAAATAATAATTATGAAATTCCATATTTCTTACTCCAATGACTTTTTCATCACCAGCATATAAAGTCATCGCTTTTATATCATCTTTAGCTATATAGCCATCTTTTATTTCAATTTCACCACTAATTAATAAGTTTTTTATATTAGATTTCATTAATAAACCATTATTATATGTAAAATGTTCTGATTCACCATATAATTCATATATTGCTATCTTATTATAATTACCAACAAAAAAGACCAGTAATAAAATAAATAATAAAACTATAAAAGATATAATCATTCTTTTTATAATTTGATTCTTTTTCTTATTTTCATGTTCAACATACTCAATATATTTTTCTTCATCTTTCTTATCATCACCATTTAATAAATCAATTAAACTTATATCTAATATTTCACATAATAATTTCATATTAGATATTTCAGGTAATCCTTTACCTGTCTCCCATTTTGAAATAGCTTTCTCACTAACATTCATTTTTAACGCCAATTCCTTTTGCGTTAATTTCTTTAACTTCCTTTTTTTACAAATATACTCTCCAATATTATTTAAATTCATATGTCCTCCTTAAAACTAATTGTAATTCGTTTAATAAAAAAACAAAACCTACTTTTAGTAGACTTCTCATTATGTAATTAATCGTAGATATATTTTTACCAAGAAAAAAAGACCATAACTGATCTTATTTATCTAAATCTTCTATTAATTCTTCCATATTATTATAACTTTTATATTTATTTGGATGTTTTTCTATTTTATCAGCTTCTTTTAAAGCTTTATTCAATTTTTTACTTGGCTTTTCTACATAGATTTCAAAATCTTCTCTTCTATAGAAAACTGGTGCCTCTTCTTTACCTACTTTTTCTAATATATAACTATTATGATTTGGATTTTCATCTATCCATACAACAACAGCTATTTCACCTGTCTTTTTAATTTTAACTTTATCATACAGTTTAATTTCATTCATTTTCATCTTTCCTATCAATTTCTAAGAAATTTTTTTACCTATCATTCACACTCTTTTTTCTTGTTAACATTATAACACACAATCTCTAACAAAAGAAAAAGTACTCTATTTTTGAGTACTTTATTAAAATAATAGAATCATTAAGGGATTCTTAAGGGACAAAAAATATTTTAGCAAATTAAAAGCCCATAAATACTGGGCTGAATTGATAACATGGTCGAGAAGACAGGATTCGAACCTGCGACCCCTAGTTCCCAAAACTAGTGCACTACCAAGCTGTGCTACTTCTCGATAAATAATGGTGCGCCCTAAGGGAGTCGAACCCCTAACCTTTTGATCCGTAGTCAAATGCTCTATCCAATTGAGCTAAGAGCGCAATATTTGGATTCGTTTCCATAAACGCAATATCATTATATCTTTATTTTATGCAAATTGCAAGTTTTTTATAATAAAAAACAAGGTAACCCTTGTAACAATCAGAATGGTGTCCCGCTGGGGATTCGAACCCCAGACCCTTTGATTAAAAGTCAAATGCTCTACCGACTGAGCTAGCGGAACATAAGAATGGCTGCCTTGGAT
>CANPXB010000012.1 GCA_947585595.1 uncultured Bacilli bacterium | reverse complement strand
AAGTACCTTAAACTCTTGTATTTACTTACCAAAATAGTCATTTCTTCTATTTTTGGATTTAACCGATACCTCCATGCCCACTATCTATTACAACCTTCTTCATAGTCTTCACCTCATTATAATCTATGACAAAAAAACTATTTAGACACTAAAAAAGAAACTCATATATATGAATTTCTATAGTTTATTTATATCATTTTATATTTAATTTAAATTATATCTTGTCATGCAATCATTTTTATATTCTAGTTTTTTTACTAATGATTTAGCACACTCCATATCTATACCATCTTCAATTGTAACTGGTAATGACTCTATCCATTTATCTTTACTTACCTGTTCATGATTAAATTTTTTCCCTACAGACCCTAAACAACTTGAACAAGAATGTAAGTAATTATTATTTTCTAAAAACATTAGTAATTCATCAATACTTGATAATTTATCAATTTCAATACTATCCGAAAAATCATTATTATTTTCCGAATATATCATTGATTGAGGGCATCTATAAACTCTATTATTATCAATTGTAATGCATCTTAATGTATGAGCTACTTGACATGTATCATATACAAGCTGAATTAATCCACTATTGTTTATAGATTGTTGTGTTATTGATTCACGAAAATCACTATATTCTAAAAGACGTACCTTTATACCTTTTTCCGATAATCTTAAAGCATTATTTTTAATTGCTTGAAGTACACTTTTATTTAAAGGATAAATAGAAATTTCAATTTTATCTATATATTGTAACATTTCATCTGATAATTTATCCAAAAGTATACCATTTGTAACTAAACATATCTTATCAGTTATTTTACTTCGTTTAATAGCCATTAATACTTCTAATAAATTGGAATGTAATAGAGGCTCACCACCCAACAATCTAATAAATTCACAGTGTAAAAAATGGGACATTGTAGATAAATCTTTTTCCATTACAATTGGATCATATTCTTTACATGTTGAAACTGGAGATGAATGGGAACAACTACGACAAGATAAATTACACTGCCTAACCGCATTTATTTCAATTGCTCTCGTATATACTAAATTACCAATTACTCGATAATTTCCTGGGCCATTCAAAGGTAGATTCGTTCTAGAATTTATATTTTCTAACTTTTCGTAAAGCATATTCTAACACCTCGTTTGAACTTTTATCATCAGTTTCAATTTCAAAGCTATCTATTCTCGTTTTTTCAACTAATTCTCTAAAATAGTAATATTCAGCTTTAACTTCATCAATAACTTCATCTAAAGTTTTATTTCTCATAGGAGTTCCACTATAAATATGTCTTTTATATGCTCTTTCAAATAAAACTTCTGGAGATGCCTTTAAGTAAATTAATATTGTTTTTATTTGATTAGCTGAAAGTTTATCAAATAAATCATAATCAAGCGTCGAAACATATGGCTCATTAGAAAAATTCATTTCACTGCTACTAGTTGCTAACATTGAATCTCTACAATGTTGCATTGCTAAATGTTGATCACCTATTACAATATCATGTTGCTTACAAATATCGCAAAAATATTCGCCAGCCATTTCTCTTGTTATATCAAAAAAGGCTCTAGTTAAAGGAATTCCGTTAATTTTGGCTAATTCTATATAAGCTTGTGATGGTTTAAAAATAAAACCTGATAATTCATCATTCATATCAGAAACTAATGTACTCTTCCCCGATGCTGCTGGTCCACTAACCATAATAAATTTATTAAATTCCATCTCAAAACCTCCCTATATTAATTTTTATAATCTTTTTGCTCTAATTCTTTTAATTTCTCTATCATATACCAATTTATAATTATTATCAATTTCTTCAGCTGAACTATCTTGCCTTATCAACGAATCCAATAATTGCATTCTATACTCATAATATATTTTTTCAAAATGAGCCGGATGTGGTGCACCTAATCGATGATTTATATCTAATAGTGGTTCATAACTTGCTTTTAAAATTCGGCAATTGGGTAATAATGCTATAAACAATTCTTCTATTCTTTTGATAAAACTTAATCTACTATAAATAAAATTATCAACTATTCTTTTCTCAACATTACCATCATAATAAATATTACTCATCTGAACTGTATTTAAAATAATATTTCTACTATCATACTTTTCTAAAATTAAAGCAATAAATCTTCTAAGCATATCTATTATTTCCTGTTCAGTAAAGTTTCTAACATCAAAAACCCTATACCTAAAATCTTCTTTACCATTAAGAGAATTTAGAGTATATAATATGTCTTCAGTACAGATTAGTTTAACCCCCTTTGGATTATCAAATTCTAATATATCACGCCCTAAATCGGCTAAATCTATTATTAAATATTCAGCGGGATTTTCTAACATTTTATAAATACCCATCTTATTCATTTCATAATAAATCATTCTATTTTTAAATTTATAATCATCATGACTTTTTGCCATTTTATAATCTATTGGTAATGGTTCAGAAAACATTGTAAATATGGATTGTTGCATTAAATAAGTATTTACTTCATAATCTGAAGCGACATTAAATAGTTCTCTTGTAAGACAAGTTCCAAATATGTCAACTTTCGTCATTTTCGTCTAATCCATTTCATATTCGTAAACAACAGAATTTTTAGGATTAAATGATAAAAAATCTGTATTTTCATCATATCCTATTAAATTAAAATGTAGAGTTTTTATAAAACTACCATGTGAAATTATTAAAATTGTTTTATCAGGATATTCTTTTTTTATTTTATCCAAAAATTGTTTAGATCTAGATAAACAATCTTTTAAACTTTCTATATTATGTGAACTATCATTTAATTTATAATTCCATTGCTGTTCAATTAGATCAAAGTCAATTGGTTTTCCTTCATAATCACCAAAGCCTCTTTCTACTATCATTTGATCATAAATTATTTTTAGTTTATTTCCTACCAGTATTTCAGCAGTTTGTTTAGTTCTTTTTAAAGGTGAACAAAAACAAATATCAATTTTACTAAAATCTAAATTTTTAGCTAATTCTCGGGCCTGATTAATTCCCTCTTCGTTTAAATCAATATCTGTAGCTCCTTGTAATAATCCTTTAACATTCCAATCAGTTTTACCATGTCTCACAATATATATTTTATTCATTATTACACCTTTTTTAATTTCTCTAATTGTTTTCTTCTTTTAGCAATTTCATCTTTATATTTTTCACAATTATATTCCACTAATTCCTGTAATTTTAATGTTAATTTATCTTTATATTTTGATAAAGCAATTAGCATATCGGTTCTTCTTTCATATTGAAAAATATCTACTCTTGAAAACCAATGTCCTTCTATTAATTCATGTTGATTAGTAAATACTTCTGGGTAATAATCAGTATAATCAGACGCTACAAAAGCAACTTCTCTTTTAGCACATGAAGAACAATTTTGACAATCACCATTATCACTATAACAGCTAACTGTTTCTCTTGCATCTAAATATTTATCCCATTTTGCTTTCCAAACACATAAAACTTCGGTTTTTGTCATATCAACAAATGGTGAATATAATGGTACTTCAAAATATTTTCCAAATTCATCATACATTCTAAGTGATTTATCAGGAACTACTAACTCATCGCATAAACCAGCTAAAACTATTTCTTTTGGTCTGAAACAAAGTCCAATCGAAGCAATCATTAAGTTTCTTGCTGGAAAAACATGACCAAATCTTTCTCCCCCAATTGAAATTAAATCACTTAAATCTAATACAGCTTCAATTAAAGGAACATTTAATTTCTTACAAATTCTTTCAACTGCTTTTCTTTCTGGATTTCTATATGGTTGCCCATAATCACACCAAAAAGCAACAGGATTTTTTCTTTCATCAATTAATTTTAAAAGAGCTCCTGTAGAATCAACACCACCTGAAAAACAAACTAATACTCTATCCAAAAATTCATCATAATAGTTATTATTAAAATTAACACGTTCATTACTAACAATTACTTTAGGCGTTTCAACACCTTTTGGATAAGCTAAAATATAAGTAAGAAAATCACTTAATTGTTCATTATCAGCGTTTGTTGGATTTTTAACATATATTTCCTTTGCTTCTAAATATGTTTTTTTAATAATTTCGTATATTGTATCTATCAAAGCTGAGGATACTTTTATTTCCTTTTCTATATTATTGTTTATTATTTTGGCTTTTACTTCCATTTTTAATTCTCTCCTTCCAATATCCATACTTATATGTTGGTCGCCATATAAAGAAATGATATAATCCTGCTAAAAAACTATCAGTCGCTTTACTACATGCTACTGCATTTTTAATTTCCGTAATAATTGATATATCTTTCCAAAAACTTCTTTTTTCATTAATTCCATTTACTTCCTGAATAAAAGTTCCTTTACCAAGTCTCATAGACGATTTAGCATCTTCTTTAACAGTTAATACTTTATGCGTTATAAAAGTTTCAGCAATCCCATATTCTAAACCATTTTCCTTCATTCTTTTTCTTTGATCACTATCTTCTCCCCAATATAACTTATCATTAAATAATTTTCCTATTTTATCTTGAATATCTAATCTAAAAGCAAATGGCATATATAACAATTTATCAGGAGTCGTAAATTGTCTACATAATGATACAACTTTTGTAGATAAATTATTATAATCAAAATGCAAAGGAATATTTACTGCATAATATTTTTTTAATTCTTTTTCAACTATCCTAATAGTATTCTTTTCTAAAATACAATCAGAATCTACAAAACATATAGCCGGTGTTTTACATTTATCAACCGCTAGTTGTCTTAATTTTCCTAAATTTCTTTCATCACATCTATATACTTTTATTCTTTTATCATTATTAACAATATTTAAAACATAATCATCGGGATAGTTTAAAATAACAATTATAGGAGTTTGTTTTGGAATACTATCAATACATTTTTTTATTAAATGGTCATTAGAGCAAATAATTGCTATAGTTAATTTCATTTATCACCACTACAACTTTCTTTTAATAAATCACGCTGTATTTCAAAATTCCAATCACTTAAAATTTTGGCTTTAATATTTTGACATCTATTTAAAACTTTTTCTATATCACAATTAGTTAATGCTCTTTTAGCACAATATATAGCAAAATCTGATATCTTTTTTATTTCTTCTTTATCATATGGCATTTTATCATTCGATTGGATAATTGGAACATTTGTAATTTGTCCGGTTAAAAAAGCAATGGGATATAATATCATATAAAGATTTTGCTTTTCAGTATCGGTGGTATCACCATTTTCTAATATTTCAATTAATTCTAAAGTTGAATAATTATTTGCTAATATCATTTCTGATATTTGATTATAAGGAATAATTTCTTTATCATTCGCTTGTAAATATTTAAATCTTTCTTTAATACTATCATTAGCTAATATAGCTCGCCAAATCTGAAAACTATCAAATATTTTTGAATTATTAGGTCTATGCCTAGTGCCTTCAACTTCTACCAAAATTGAATTTATTTTCATACCTTTATCTATAGCAAGAGAAATAATATCCCATTCTCCACCCCAGTCAAAATGGTACGATTTATCATTTACAATAGTAAAAAGTTTGATAGTTTTGGCTACTAAAGATCCAGGAAAAGGTGTTTTTATAATAGTTTTATATTCTGGATAAAATAATGTAATCGCCGTCTTCCCAATTAATATATTACTTCGTCCAGCAGCATCTTTTATATCGGGTATAATAATATCATAATCATTTTTAATTAACGATAATAATATATTATTAATAAAAGAATAATTTTCTTTAATATTCCAGTCTGAGTCAACAATTGCAATATAATCTGCTTTTAATTCATAAGCTTTATTAGTTATTAATGCAACTCCATAATTTTTATTGGGAAATATATTAATTGTATTCTTAATTATAATAACATTATTTATATTTTCTCTTATATAATTCAAATCTTTTTCATTGTTATCAATTTTGGCATCAAATATCATTGGAATAATATCAAAATTCATTTTTTGCAATGATTTTATTGATGTTTTATAAAAACTTATTAATAAATCTATTGACTCATTAAGCCAACATGTTCCCCAAACTATCACTTTTTTCATTTATTATTTTCCTATATTCTCATATTTTTTTACCTTATTTACTAAATTAGTAGTAATAGGTAAACATACAATTTCATATAAAGTTTTAATAATCACTTGAATTAATATCATTGATATCATTTGAGATAATGGTAAGTTACCTAAAAAAGCAATAAAGACAAATATTAAAGAGTCCGTAAATTCTCCAAATATAGTAGAAACAATTGCTCTAACCCCAAATTTATTATTTTTATTACTTTTCATTTTGACTAATATTTTAGCATTGACTAATGATCCAAATAAATACGCCATTAAGCTTGCTAAACAATTTCTTGGAGTAGAACCTAAAATTAATTTAAAGGCATCATTATTTTCAAACCATACTGGAGCTGGTATTATAATAGCTAAGCTAAAAATCAATACCATAAATAAATTCATTAAAAAGCCAAAGAATATTATCTTTTTAGTTTTTTCATAACCATATACTTCTGAAAATATATCATTAATTATATACGAAATAGGAAATACAAGTACTCCTGCTGTTACAGAATAACTAGCAATTTTTAATAATTTTGATGCTAAAATATTCGAAAGTAATAAACAAACAACAAATACAATAGACATATACATGAATAAATCCGAATTATTAACTTTATTTTTTTTAACCATTGATACCACACCTTTAAACCCTAATATTTCCTTTAAAAAATGAACCAAATTTCAAGTGATTGCTCCTAATATTGACAATTATTATAATATTTTATATTAAAAAGTCAATATTAATTGTTGTAATTTTATGATAATGTAAGCAAAAAACTCAAACTATTCTATTTTCTTACCAAAATAGTCTTTTTTTTATCTCTTTTGCCTTTTTATCAACTTCGCTTGCACCACAATTCTTCCATCATGATTATTCTGACAAGTCGATAGAGTAAGAATTTTATCATCAACATTAACATCTGTATCTATTGGTGCTATATTTCTTTCCCTCATTGTATCTAACCACTTCTGTTTATCTTTCTTAGTTTCAAAACTAGTTCTTATATAATAATTTTCCTTTTGTATAGTATAAATACTAAATATTTGGAATAACATATTCTCTTTAGGTGTCGAAATATAAATAACATAATTATTCTTATCACTCTGCCAATAATCAATTAAAGTATTTTTAAGACTCCCAAACATCGTTCCATCTAATCTTGAATGCCCATAAATAATTGTATTATCACTTAAATTATTGATATCATTTCTAAAATCTAAAAATATCCATCCACCCTTATTAACCTTTTTATCAAAAGAATGTTTTAAATAATAAGCATTATTATCTACTTGTACTACCGGATAATTAACATTTGTATTATCAATATGTATAAAAGCTACAGTATCTTCATTACTTTCTTTTAATTTACTAAAATCAACTTCCATTAAAGAAAACTTAGTATAGTAATAATAATTACTATTCATATCTCCTGGTGGATTAACTAATACGCCTTTTTCATTACTATCTATAATTTTAGTATTTTGAATAATTTCTGTATTTAATTGTTTTATTTTGGAATTATCTTTTATCCAATTTAATATAGTATATAATGAGAAGATGATAATACTAAAACATCCAATAGCTACCATATAATCTAATATATTCTTCTTTCTTTTCTTAATAGTTGTTGATGTTTTAAAAAACTCTTCCAATGTCATGTATTTCTTCATTGATAATCACCTCAGTCATAGAAGAATTACTAAAATATTATTATGAAAAAAGGAGTCGATTTATGAAAAGAATTATAATGATCCCAATATTCATTATAATGTCGCTAGCATTAATTCCTCATGTCTTTGCTGCTAGCAATTACGGTGAAGTCAAAGACATAACTGAAAAAGCCGGAGATTCACTTACTTCTGGTAAGGGAACTCTTGAAACGAAAGGAGATACCACATACATTAGATATGGTGCTTCAACATTCAAAATGTTAGAAAAAGATAACGATGCTGCTGATGGTGAAAGACCTGGGCCTGCTGCTTGGATTGGTTTTGAGGTAACTGAACCAAGCGATGACAATAATTCTGATTTTAAAGTAACAACTCCAGATAATAAAACTACTGAAATCAAAGCATCTTCATTTAAAGATTATGTCGGTATTACTCCAACCAACTTAAAAAAAGTTCTGTTAGATGGTAAAAAATTAACTTATAAATATTGCTTTGATTGGGATAAAGATGGTCATAATGATCAATATGTAATAATTGAAGTAGATCCAGAAAAAATATCTCTTTTAGATACTGAAGGAAAAGATAAAGAATGGTCTCCTGAAATAGCCGAAAAAATTAAAGAAGAAAATCCTACTACTGGTGACTTAAATCTTATCATACCTCTTGGATTAATCTTAATCGCTGGTGCAGGTTTAGTATATTTCTTTAGAAAAGCTTAACAAAAAACTCATTTCGTTTTTGAAATGAGTTTTATTTATTATCTAATTGCTTCTTTAAATCAACAAGTGCCAAATATCTAGCACTCACTTGATTCTTTTCTATAGGACTAAGTTCTGCTAATGTCTTCCCGTTTGCTAGTTCAAATATTGAATCAAAGCCAAAGCCATTCTCCCCACGCATTTCCTTTGTAATATTGCCATTTATTTCCCCAACACCAACCAAAGTCTCAGTTCCATCATAATAAACCATATTGCATACTACTTTGGCTTTACGATTACTTAAACTATTTACTTTTTCAATTATTGCTTTGTTTCTTTCTTCGTCACTTGCTTCTTCACCCAAGAATCTATGTGTCAAAACACCTGGCCATCCATCTAATTCTAAGACACATAATCCTGAATCATCAGCAATAACCGGTTCTTTAGTTAATTCATATATCTCTTTAGCTTTCTTTAAAGCATTACCATAAAATGTATCTTGATCTTCTTGTACATCAACATCTATCCCTTTATCTTTTAAACTATATAATTCATAATCTTTAAATATTTCTTTAATTTCTTTTATTTTACCTTTATTATTTGTTGCAATAATCATAATGTCATCTCCTATAGCCAGATATCTCCTGAAAGTGGTTTAAACTTATACATTTGGGTTGGACGATGTCCCTTCTTATCAACAATCGCCTCTGTCTTCTCACAATACTTAGTAATTCTTTTTCTAAAATTAGATTTATCTACTGAAACTTCTTTAATCATTTCATAAACCATTCTTACATCTTCTAAAGTAAATAACTTATCCATAAATTTAAACACAATATCTGAAGAATCTATTTTACCTCTTAAATGTTTATAAGCTATAACTAACTCTAATAATAGTTTTTCTAAATTAACATCATCAACTTTTATTTCATGAAAATATTCAATATTATTATTACTTATTTTTTCTTTGGTTTTATACTTATAAACTTCTTCTCCTAATTTAATTAGTTCATTTTCATTTATAGCAAAATCTCTAAGTTCATATTTATCATCAAGTTTCTTGATATTACTAGCATTCATAACTCCTAAATATATAACATCTACGCCATCACTAATAAATCTTGTATCTCCAAGCGTATAAACTTGTTCTAAATGAAACATCTTACTACCAATAATACCTGTTATATAATCTCTTATTAATTCTTTTATATCACTCTTACTATCATATAAAACCCTAGGTAATAGATTATCTTTACCTATTAAAACTTTAATTTTTTTCGTATCATTTTTACGTATATTACTACTAACTTCATTATCTAAAACAAATAAACAACATGTAATATTTAATTTCATTTAATTACCTACTCTCTATACTTATTTATATCATCAGCTATTTTTATTGCTACATCTTTTAAAAATCTCGTAAACTTTTTAAAATCAATATATTTCAAAGTATCATAAACTTTCATATTATTAATACTATCTACATTTAATTTATATTTACCTTTATTTAAATTAACTTTAAAATCTTTCATTACTTCATTTAAATAATTAATATCTAACTTAAACTTTTTAAGTAATAAATAATTCATATTTGTATAATCATTATACAATAAATCTGGTGAAAAAAGATTCATTTCCTTATAATTTTTTATATTCTTTAAAACATATTCTTCTAAAAAATATTTATCAAGTAGTAAATGTACTAAATACCCGATATTAAGATCATTATCTAGTTTATAGTTTTCTAAATAATAATTAATATCAGGTATCATATAGTATGTTCCTTTTACTTTAAAATGACTATTTTCTAAATCTATTATATCTGGAAGAATATTACCTCTATAATAATCAACACTCTGTATATTTAATCTTTTACCAACTAATTTGGCTACCACAAAATGGGATGCTATACTAGGCATTAATCTTTATTATATAATCTTTTATCACTTTTACTTGCTCATCAATATCTAAACCAGTACAATCTATTAAATGTAGTTTATTATTAAGTAAGTCCTTATCTTTCATATATAAATAAGTATCTTCATAAAGTTTATTATATTTAAATGCTTCTAAATCGAATTCACTAAGTCTATTTCGACTATTAATTCTTCTTTCTAACTCATCTTTATCTTTATTAATTAGAAATATAATATGTTTATCACTATTCTTTAAGTATTCATTATATTTCTTTGCTCTTTCTTCCATCGGTATTTCAAATAACATATTTTTAGATATTACATCCATCTCTCTATCTTGACAGATAATTCCTTCTTTTAATAATCTCTTAATTGTTTCCGTCTTACCAACACCATCTGTACCTTCTAAAATAATATTATTCCATTTAATACTCCCGTTATATATCCCATAATTTTCATATTCCTTAGTTCCACTAACTTCAATAAATCCTTTAGGAGGTACATAATCTTCCAACGGAGCTTTATCACTTGATACTTCAATCATTACCATATCTATTGGTTTTATAAATGTATCTACATCTATTTCATAATTTCCATCAATATAATAACTTCTTGTCTTTATAATCGCTTTACCTTTATTACTTTTAAGTGCTTTATCAAATTCCTCTTTACTTATTTCTGCAATTTTCGTAATTGTACTCATCTTATTATTTTTCGTATATTTTAAATCTCCATGATCATTATATTCACGATATTTATATCCATCTTTATATGTCTGCGTAAGAACATATTCTTCTATTTTCTTCATCCTCTTTAAATATCTATTTAGATATTCTTTCTTCGTTGGAATAAATTTTCTTTCTAAGTTATTAACTTTTCCTAATCTAAGAACAACCATTATTCTTCCCCTTTCTTTAGTTTTATTTTATTTAAATGATAATCAACTAATTCTCCTCCATAATAAACAATATTTGAATAACCATAATCTAATTTCTTTATATAGAAAGTAATTGGTACACCTTCATAAACCCATTCATATCGATCAAAAAACTTTTCATCTTTAACTTTAAATTCGGCATTATTATTCATAAATTCTAATATCTTATCAGTATCTTTTTTGGTTAAAGCATGATCTATTATCCATTTAGAATATGGATTATCTATATTATCATCTTTAGTATTTAAATTAAGTGTTTTAAGACTTATTGTTTGAATATTTGGATATTTCTTAATATAATTCTTTATTTCTTCTAAATCTTCTTCAAATGACTTATTTTTCATTAATACAAAGTTAAGTCTTACTTTAGCTTTCTTAAAATTATCACTATTTATATAATCTCTTTTATATCCAAGTATTTCCATATCTTTTTTAGAATCAATATCTACTCTAGTAACTTCTACAATAAAATCATCTTTAATTAAATTTAACTTCTTATCTTCATAAAAGATATTACCTGAAGAT
Source organism: uncultured Bacilli bacterium (assembly GCA_947585595.1). GTDB lineage: Bacteria > Bacillota_I > Bacilli_A > RF39 > UBA660 > Coprovivens. Next base: position 29,243 of record CANPXB010000012.1, on the reverse strand, counting down.
TGAAATCTCTTTTCATCAAATATATTTACTTTTCTTGTTGCATCAACTACCTTCTTAATCGTTTCATAACTATGTAAAGAAGGTTCTCCATTACCACAAAAAATAAAATATCTAAAAGTAATTCCTTCCTTCTTTAAATAATTTAATCGATCTTCCAGTAAATCTAATTTATCATCTACAACCGGCCATTTAGTAATCTTTGCCGTACAATAAGGACAATTCTTATCACATTTAAATGATGATGGTATAAGTTCAAATTCTTTATATTTCATAACTAACTATTTAAAACCTTTCTCTTAATAATATTAACTATTTCTTTTTCTTCTTTATATTTATAAGTATTTATCTTTTTACTTCTTTTGATTGCATCAGCTATTGCAAACCAATATTCAGATTTAATCTGGTAATTAGAATCTTCTTCTTGATATAAAATAATAATCCTTTTATTCATATCTAAAGCCCAACCTAATTCAACAATTGTTCCTACGGAAAACTTCTCACCAAATACTGCTAAGTATATATCACAATTACTAACTGCCTCTTTTTCAGCTTTCAATACAACATTACAATCTACTGAAGTAAAATCTCCATTTGAAGCTTGTTCACAATAAAACGGTCCCGAATATTCATATTTTTCATTAAGTTTTAAATTGTTCTGAGCAAGTGTTAATAATTTCGAACTTCCTAACAATTTAGATCTAAAATCATTAACTAATTTTTCTTCTAATTTTAAATTATTATCTTTAATCATATTGAATTTACCAGCACAATAAATCTTTTTCATAAATTACTCCTTCTTCATTATTTTGTACCAATTAATATAAGAACCAACTGCCATTAAAGTCCAAACAACATTAAGTAAGAATAAATAGAAAGCTTGATCAGGTAATATATAGTATTCTAAAGCATAGAAGATATCATTAATAAACCAAATAATCCAAGTATCTATTTTCTTTGTCATCATGTAATATGTTGCAATAAAACTTGATACAGTCGTAAATGAATCTAATAATGGTAATGGATCATCAGTTCTCCTAAGAACTAAAAACAAACAAAAAGTAAGTATCATTATTAAACTACTATAGATAATTCTTTCTTTATTAGAACAACTACTAATCTTTTTCGTACTATCTCTATTCCAAAGAATAAAACCTATAATACCTAGTATTAAGTAAATAAGACTATTTAAGACATCACCATACAAATGCATAATAAAGGAAAATACTATCATAAGTCCCATCTGTATTACATAAGCTATCCAATTACTCCTTTTATTAAACATTACTAATATTCCTTGAATAAGACCAAATATCGTCGCTCCTATTTCTAAGTACTTTGTCATACTATCTCCTCCTTACATATAGTAATATATACCATAACTAATATGTTGTCAATACATTTATAGTATTTTTTACCACAAGTTTATATAAACTAAAAAAGCAACTATTCAGTTGCTCTTAATTTAATTAGATCTAGAAGTATTTCATAAACATACTTAGATAATAAGTAATGTTTAACTTTTCTTTCTAATACTTGAATTAATTCATCATTATCTAACTTTCTTTCTTCTTCTGTTAAATAATGCATCATAAAGTAATCAACATATTTTAATTGTTCTGTTTCTTTTTGATCTTTATAATCTCTTACTCTTAATTCAATTTGTTCTATTTCATCTTGTGTTTTTACTAGTTCTTCTTTAATTTTATCTTTATCTATTCCTTCATCTTTAAGACTATTATTTAAAGATATAACTTTATTATCAAGAATTTTTTTATTTAACTCTTCACCCATCAACTTAGCATCAAAAGAAGTAATATTATTAAAGATCTTATCTGTTTCCTTAACTCTCTCCATAGCATACATAATTAAGTCATCACTATCATCACCATGATAAGAATAAGTTTTATCAATATTACCTTCCCCAACAAATTTATGTCTTATACTTAGTTCTTCTTTACTTACTAAGAATAATCTAAGTTCATCAAAGAATTTATAATAACTTACCATTGAATCCCAAGCTACATCAGTATAATAGTATTTACCATCTAAAGTAACTCTAAGTAAGGCATAATCAGAAGTACCAAGTAAAGAATATACTTGTTTACCATTATAATAACCTATTGCATCTAATGCTCCCATTGAGTAAACTACCGAAGATCTAACACCTGCAAAAGCTAGCAATATTTGAAAAGCTTTAGCATATGAAAGTCTTCCACCCTTACCATAATTAAATACCTTATAGATATTATTAGCTCTTTCAAATAATTCTTTATCCCCTTTAGGATCATCTTCATTTAGAAATTCTATATTTTCAAGCATCCAACGATATAAAACCCCAAATTTTTCAATATCCCCATCTGTTGTATAAATATACTTCGAAACAATATAAGATAAATGAGCCATTAAAGTATCTACTTCTTCATTAGTATATTCATGTATTAAATATTTTCTAAGTCCAATAGAATCTATCCATTTAACTTTACTAACATCTACTTCACTATTTGTTTCATCAACATATTTTATTACATCAACATTATATAAAATATCTAAAAGACATTCACAATTAGGATTACTAATTAAAAAATCAACAATATGTTTATTATCTCTAAAATCTTTATTATCATAAAAAGTAAATTTCTTTAATTTAGGAATTTCCTTTAGTGTTTCTAAATTTTCATTATGAACAATACATAATTCTTCTAGTTTATTAAAAATATTTAAATCAAGATCAATTAATGCACTTTGTTCTTTTATTTTTAAAGCTTTTAAATTAGGAATCATTTTATTAAGTAATTCTAAATCTTCATTAATAATAGATGGAAATGTTTCAAAATCAACACTTATTAAATGAGGAAATCTATCTAATAATTTAATATCATCTTTAGTAGCTTTTAAATGAGTTACTTTATCTATTATTTCTTGAGTTAATTCTTGTTTAGTAAGACTTATAGAATCAATTAAAATATCAGAAAATTCATTCATCATTTCCACCCACTTTATTCTTAAAATAATTATATCATACAAAATAAAAAAAAGTCTTCTAAAAGACTTTAATTGTTGTAAAGGGATGATAAATCTCTTGCTTGATAAACTCCTGATAAAGCGGAATAAGATCTAGTCTGCATAATAACACCAGTATTACTACCATTAGCTTCCGCAACTAAGAATTGTTGAGTTTCAGGATCATTATCAATTATCATTACTACATGTTCTGAAGATACTAATATATCTCCTCTTTGAGCATATTCAAAAGAAGTTTGTTTACCATAATTAAGTAAACCATAAGGTCCAATAGGTTCTCTAGTAGTAATACCTTGATTAATCGCCCAAGTAGCAAAAGCACTACAATCACTACCAGCTGCTACTTCAGCTGTACTAGTAATACCATCTCCACCATGGCCACCGCCCCAGTCGTAATCCAACTTTTTACCAACATCAGCAGCCATTTCCATAATTCCTAAAGCACAGTTAACTGCAGCATCTCTTCCAACATAATGACTTTTAATTTGTTTAAGACGACTATTAACTTGTTCTTCTGTATAATAATCAAATAAACTATCCGAATTAGGATCGTTATCACTTATTTTAGTTAAACTACCAGATTGAAATAAATTTAAAAAATCATGTAAATCAACAATATATCCATCATAACTTTCGTCAGGAACATAATTAACTAAACTAAATTCTGTACTTACTGAAGATATACTTTTTAAAGAACTTTGAATACTTGATTTTAAACTAGTATTAGTATTTTCTAAAGAAGAAATTTCTCCAGAAATTTGATTCCTTCTACTAGCATATTTTTCACTATCTAAACCATTATATTCACTTTTTAAAGATTCAATCTTTTCTTTATTATCTTTATAAGTCTGTAAATCTTCTAATGCCCCAATATAAGTATTAATAGCATCTTGTTGTTTTTTTATTTTATCAAGTGTTGTCTTTAAATTCTTGGTTAATGTATCATGAGCATCTCCACTCCAAGTACCATCAAAAGACAAACCATTAATCTTCGAAACGACAGACGTAAATGGTTTTAAATTTGTTGAAATACTTCTTGCTACTGAAGAATAATCCATAGTACATTCCCCTTTTTATTATTATTCACTTTCCATTGTATTAACTACTTCGATTAAAAAATTTTTAACATTAGACATTTTTTGATGGCCACTTTTTGCCATATTAATAAAACTATCAGTTGAAGATAAGAAAGCAGAAGCTGAATTACCTTCAAAAGAACCATCTAGTTCATTTGCTTTACTAACAAAATGACTTAAATCACTAATTGCTGCTTCATTTATTGTCGCCATCTTAGCACTCCAACTTTCTAAAGCAGCTGTATCAACATAAACAGATGTATCCATAATATCTCCTACCCTCTAGCATATGCATCTTCTAATGCATTTGCACTTTCAGATTTCTTAGTTAAATAATTAACATACTTTTCCATATTACTTAATACATTTTGATACATTCTAATATAAGACTCAGCTGTACTTATAAATGATGTCTTAACTTGAGCATCTTTCCAAGAACTAGAACTAGCTATCTCATTAACTAAATTAGTTAATTCACCTATTTTATCTTTATAATCATCAATAATTTCTTTTAAACTAGATATAGTTACAGATACCCCTTCTGGTACATGTTTATAAGAATCTCCCATAATTTCATCTCCTAGAAAAAAATCTTTTTATAACTAAGTTATAAAAAGTAATTTTTTTATTATTCAGATAACATTTTATTAGCTGTTGCAATTACATCACTTGCAAATAAATTAATTTGTTCATGGAACTTATAGAATGTTGCTCTAAATTGATCTAATTCTTGTCTAAGTTCACTTGGTTTATATTGACCTTGATAAGTACCAACTTCTTCATCATTAATTTCTCGCATCTTAGCATCTACGTCATTAAGTAAAGCTTCAATATTATTAGCTAAAGATTTCATTTGCTCAGCTTTAGAAACCGCTTCGCCAGTTTCAATTTTTAATACTCCATCTGCCATATATTTCCCTCCTTAATTAAATGAATTATGGCTTTCAATAGAAGCCTTTAATTCTGCTTCATCGTTATCAATAGTAGTTGAAGTTTTATTAATTAAATCAGAACATTCATCTAAAACTTCTCCTAATCTATTAAAATCATCTCTTTTATCTAATACTGAAGTTTCAAAATCTTTTGATAAACCTCCTGTAAAATCTGCTGATACTAAAGTATCCACTAAATTATATAAAGAATTAATATAATCTCTATAATCATTAGCAGCATTAGTAATATCTCCAGACCAAGTTCTCATTGCATCTGTATTATGAGTTACAACTCCCATAAGAATACCTCCCTCTATTAACTTCATTATATCATTTTTACTTTAATTATCTTTATTTTTTTTAAAAAGGTGTAAACTTTTTTACTAAACTTTAACTGTCTTAGGATATTTTTGTGCTAAATCAAAATAATTACCCTTATTAATAATTGTATCTATATTCTTATTCCATTCTGGATGGAACTTAACAACTGAATTACTAGAGCCATACCAAGTTGATCTATCTACAACGAATTCAACCACATCAACTCCATTACTATGTCCCCATTTATTACAATTCGCATCATGTTGGCTCTTTATATCCCCAATAATACATTTAATTACTGTTCCATCAGATTGAACAACATCAATAAAGTCCCCAACATTACCAAATGTCGTTGTTGTTGCTACAACGTATCTATCTCCTATTTTACCAAAACCTTGTTCATCAAAGTTCATACCAGCTGATTCAATTAATTTATATTGATCAGAAGCTCTAGCTGTAATACATTGCCATCCCATATAAGTATGTTTACTTCCTAAACCTGCTGGTAATTTAACCGCTATTCCTTTTACATCTTCAAGATAAGCTTCTAATTTCTCATAATCAACATTAGCAATTTTTACATTACGACTAGCTGTTGATCTAGGAAAACTAGGTGCAACATATCCCCCACTGCTACTTGAAGTTGGTGTATAAGATGTGTAATTTGCTGAAGATCTATAACCACCTGATGATGAAGTATAAACAAGGCCTGAAGTTGCAGCTGTACTTGCAGCATTCGCCCAACCACTAGTTTTACTAGCAGTAATAGCTTCTCCAACCTCACCAGCACTAGTACCTTTTAATTGGTTATACCATTGTTCAGCTGGACGACAACGATTATTACGTATTGCATCATAACTATCAGCTGATTTTTCGACTATATTATGAAAATAATAAGCTGCATCAGAAGGACTATTAGTATCATAAAAACCAGCTGTTGCTAAAGATTTACCATATGATGAATTAGGATCTACTGATTCTTCCCATAAATACTCTAATTGAAATTGTAAACTACTAGGATCTACTCCTCTTTGACGAGCAGCGTTTTCTAAAGCAGTTCTTCTACCAAAACTCCATTGAATAAGACCATAACCAATTCCCGAACCTCTTTCAACAATCCCAGGATTAAATCCACTTTCAGCTTGGATATTACCTAAAATACCAGCTGTTGCTGCATCACTTAATCCCTTATATTTAAAGAAATTCCAAATAACAGTTGCATTACCTTCAGCTGAACCATCCGTCTTAAATAAATCTTCATAAGCTAACTTATTATCTGAAGCTGAATCACTGCTATTAAAGTCATCAACATCAAAACCAATTACTTGTGAAGCATAATTCTTAATATTAGTTGAAACTGTATCTAAGTCTGTTAACGAATTATCTATATTATTAACTAATGTTCTTCCTGCTCCAACAACATCTATTCCATCATAATTTTCAACACTACTAATTTTAGATTTTAAACTATCTCCATCTGATTTTAACTCTGTAGTCATTGTTCCTAAATCTGATGCCAAAGAAGCTAATTCCGTTTTACTTTTTATATCAGTAGACACTTAAACACAACCTTTCTACTTATATCTATTACCTGTACTTGTAATTCGATTATCACTATATCCAGTAGAACCATTTGATCTAAAACTTAAATAATGATGATTTCTAACTCCTGCTAAAGCATCTTTTACGGCTGTTTGAACTGTTTCTGGAGCTCTACCACCCATATAAGCTTTATAACTACCATGTTGATATACAACAAATTGATTAGGAGCTGTTGCCTGAGCAACTGGATTGGTACCATGACTCCTTATCCAATTAGGGGCTTCACATCTATTTAAAATAGTTGTAATAACCGCTAAAGCATCATCATAAGACTTATCACTTTCTGCCGCTACTATCGCACATAATAACTCATAATCCGCATCACTTACTTCATAAGCTAAATTACCTACTGTAACTTCAAATCCTTTTTCTAAATTATTATGATATTTACTAACATCGATATTAGGATCTCCTGAAGTAATAGTTACTGGTGTTGTCCCTACTGGTCCAGTACTATAACCATCTGATGAAGAACTACTATTACCTACAGTATATGTATAAGTATATCCTCCATTATTTCCACTATGACCACTACTATAATGAACTAAAGAAGTAGCAGTAGCAACTCCCGTCGAAGGAGTCGACCAACTATAAACATTCTGTTTACTAGAACTAGATTTAGTTCCCGTAGAAGAAGTGTTATATTTACCACTTAAATCAAAGTAATTACCTTTATTAATAATACGACTAATATTTTGATTCCATTCAGGATGATATCCATTAACTGTCTTATTAGTATCATACCAAGATGATCTATCTACAACAAATTCAACAACACATTGACCATTATCATGACCCCATTTATTACAACCAGCATCATTTTGATTCTTAATATCACCTATAATACATTTAATAACACTACCATCAGCTTGAACAACATCTATATAATCTCCAACATTACCAAAAGTTAAAGTTGTTGCAACTACATATCTATCGCCAATTCTACCAAAGCCTTCACTATCAAAATTCATTCCAGCTGCTTCTCTTAACTTATATTGATTAGAAGAAGTTGCTGTAATACATTGCCACCCCATATATGAATGAACGCTACCTAATCCTCCAGGTAAATCAACAGCTGTACCTGATACACTATCTAAATAAGTTTCAACATTATTAAAATCATCAACATCAAAATCAATAACTGATAAAGAATAATTCTTAATATTACTAGAAACAGCTTCTAAATCACTTAAAGCATTATCTAGATTACTAGCTAACATCCCACCAGGACCAACTACATCTATTCCATCATAATTTTGTAAACTAGTTAATTTACTTTTAATATTTTCTCCATCTGATTTTAAATCACTTTTAATAGTTTCAAGAAGAGATGCTAAAGAAGCTAACTCTGTTTTACTCTTTATATCTGTTAAAGTTGCCATGTATCACACCTCTATTCTAATTAATTATAGCATACAAAAAGAATAAAAACATCAGCATTTTTATTCTTTAATAAAACCAACTAAATCATATTCATATGAATCAGTTATTTGAACCTTAACAAATTCATTAATCATATATTCAGGATTAAACTTAATATATATAACCCCATCTTCTGATGGTACATCCATATAACTACGTCCAATAAAATATTCTCCATCATCCGTAATATTTTCAATTAAACATTCATATGTCTTACCTATTCTCTCTTTAAGTAAATCTTTACTAACTTCTTGTTGAATTTCCATTATTTTATTTTGTCTTCTTATCTTTTCTTCTTCATCAATTTGATCATTAAATTTAGCAGCTGGTGTTCCATCTTCAGCACTATAAGCAAAAGCTCCTAATCGATCAAATTTACTTTCTTTAACAAAATCACATAATTCATTAAATTCTTCTTCTGTTTCTGAAGGAAATCCTACAATTAAAGTTGTTCTTAAGATAACATCTGGTATTTCTTGTCTTAACTTACTAATTAAGTCTCTAATACTTTTACCATCACTTTTACGATTCATTAATTTTAAAACACGATCATTAACATGTTGAATAGGTAAATCAAAATAATGACATATCTTATTACTATTTTTAACGACTTTAATTAATTCATCATCAATTGTCTCTGGATATGAATATAAAAATCTAATCCATTTAATTCCCTCTATTTTAGTTAAATCATTAAGTAATTCAGCTAATCTAGATTTACCATATAAGTCTATTCCATACTTCGTTGTATCTTGAGCAATAACTACTAATTCCTTAATTCCCTTTTTCACTAATTCATTAGCTTCATCAAGTATTTCCTCATACTTTCTAGATATATATCTTCCTTGAATATAAGGTATTGCACAATAAGTACAGTAATTACTACATCCTTCAGCAATCTTTAAATAAGCCATGGCATCTCCCGTAGTTAAAACTCTATCTTTATAATTTAATAAATCATTATGATCTTTATGATTAACTAAATTATCAATCTTATTCCATAACTTATCATAATCTTTAATACTTACAAATAAATCAACTTCAGGTATTTCACGTCTTAATTCTTCTTCATATCTTTCAACTAAACACCCTGTAACAATTAAATATTTTAAATTATTCTCTTTATAATCGGCAAATTCTAAAATAGTTTTAATTCCTTCATCTTTAGCTGATTCAATAAAACCACATGTATTTATAAGTAGAATATCTGCTTCGCTAGCATCATCAACTATTTCATAATTATGCTTCTTAAATAAACCTATCATTTGTTCAGTAACAACTAAATTCTTTGAACATCCTAATGATATAAATCCAACTTTCATTTATACTTCACCCCAAATGCATTAGTATTATAACACAAAATAAAAGAACTGAAATAATTTCAGTCCTATTTTGAACTAGCTAAAGTAAGTTTAACAGAATTAACTCTATTATTTCTCATAAATTTAACTGTTATAGTATCTCCACTTTTATATTTATATAATTCATATCTTAAAGAACTAGCATCTTTAACTTCAGCACCATTTAATTCTGTTATTATATCTCCTTGTTTTAAACCTGCTTTTTCAGCTGGTGAACCAGAATCTACTTTAGTAATTAAAACTCCATCAGATAATGCTCTAGACATCTCAATACCAATATAAGGTCTAGAAACATCTTCACCTTTAATTAAAGCATCAGCATAAGTAGTAGCTTCTTCTATTGGAATAGCAAATCCCATACCTTCAATACCAGTTGAAGCTAATTTCATATTATTAATACCAATTACTTGACCATTAGAATTACATAAAGGTCCTCCAGAGTTACCATTATTAATAGCTGCATCAGTTTGTAATACTTGCATTATCCAATCACTTTGATATCCATTAGTACTAACTTCTACTTCTCTATCTTTCCCTGATAAGATACCTCTTGTAACACTCCAAGAATAAACTGAATAATCAAGTGGTGCACCGATTGCAAAGACTGTATCTCCTACTCTCATATCAACACTACTACCAATTTCTGAAACTTGATAATCCTTATTAGAAGTTAATGATAATACAGCTAAATCAGCATACTTATCTCCACCTTCTATTGTAACTTTTTCTTCACTACCATCAGTAAAGACAACTCCAACAGAAGTACCACTTTGAATAACATGGTAATTAGTTAATAAATAATACTTACTACCCTCATGTTTATATATAAATCCTGTTCCAGTTGCATATAATTGACCTCTTTGATAAGTCTTAACAATAACAACCGAATTATAAACCTTTTCTACTGCATCAGCTATTCCATTATCTACAACTGTAACTTCCTTTTCTGATTTTGTAATATTAGTAACTGTATCTCTAGCAAAATCAGGATAAAAATGGAATAACAGCAATAAAGATCCAGCTCCTATTAAAACTGAAATAATAGCTGTAAAAATAATTAAAGCTATTATTTTACCAACACCTAATCCCGAATTCTTATTATTTCTTTCTGGAATTGGTTCAACATAATTTAAATTATTAAAATCCATATTAATCTATCCTCGCTATCTCTCTAAATGTGCTAGGAAATCCCATCGCATCTAGTACTTTATCTAAACTTATTGTACTAAGTTTACCACCTAATATATCTAATTCATAAGATAATTCATTAATTAATAAAGTAAAATCTTCTTCCCTTAATAATTGTTTTAAAATAATTACTAAAGCAAATAAATCATCTTTACCATATATATACTCACCATCAGTCTTATCAATATTTAAGAATGCATGATATTTAGTATCATCTATCATTCTTTGCGTCTTATGATCATACATAATATCTTCATGAGCACATAAATTTCTAAAATTAGCTAATATTGGTAAATAAACTAATAAATCATCTACAGATATATTATACACCTCGGCAATATCTCTTTGATCTTCCCTTTTCATAATTGTATATAATTCAGATATTAATCCAAAAGATAATACTTTAACAACAACCCAAAAAGGTACATATCCATAATTACTTATGTAGTGCATAGTTGCCGAATGCTGACCACCATTAACTCTTATTTGTCTCTTTATTTTCTTTAATAAATCATTAACTTGTCTAATTTTATCACTAGATCTATCAAAGTTAGAAGGATTTAAATAATCTTTCTCTTTAATACCATATTTTCTCGATAATTGATAAGAAAAAATACTCTTAGCATTATTTTCAACAATCAAAATATTCTTAAAAAATATATTTCTAATCTGTCTATCAAAACTAAACATTGCATACAATTCTTTAAAGTTAGTACCAGGTAAAAACATTCTGTCCTTAGGTGACTTTAAAAACAGATGTCTATACCCACTAATAAAGAAATAATTTTCTCTAAGTAATACATCTTTAGCATAATTTATATCATCGATAATTAAACCTTTACTTTTCAAAATATCGATTTGTTCGTCAATAGTTTTAAATGTCTTTATCACAAGCATCACCCTATTATTCGAAATAATTATATCACATTTGAAAAGCTATTTAAATCATATATTTTTTGTGTGTACATTATGTTATAATATTGTGAAAAGTAGGTGAAATCATGCCATCAATAACCACACATCATATCTTTGCAACACAGGTTTTTACTAAGTTAAATAAAGAAACAAAAAAACATTTTAATCATGAAAAATTAATCTATACAACTTTTGCTCAAAGCCATGATTATTTATTTTATTATACCTTTGATTTAAAAAATGCTAAGCGCATTAGAGCTCTTGGTCATAATGCCCATCATAATCATACCCAAAACTACATTCTAAATATTATTAACGAAATAAAAACCAATAATTTAGAAAACAATGAACAATGTCTTGCCTATCTATACGGTGTTATAACTCACTATGTTTTAGATTCAACTTGTCATCCCTTTATCTTTTATAAAACCGGTATCTATCGTAAAGGTAATAAACATTCTAAAATCTATCGTGGTGAACATAATCGTATGGAAAAAGACATTGATGCTATCTTCTATGAAAGAACTTATCATCAAACATATAATCACTGTAACTTAAATAAAGATATTATTAAAAAACCAATCTTCAATAATGAACTAATTAATTTAATAAATAAAGTTTATAAAAAAACATATAATGAAGATAATATTGGTTATTTCTATCTAAAAAGTATTAAACATACTAAAATAATTAATACTCTAGCTATTAATGATTACTTCGGTATTAAACGTTTACTTTATACTTTTATTGACATTATTACTAATAAACGTTTTGGTAATATCGCCGCTTATAGTACCTATCGTAAACATCCTGATACATCATTATTAAATAATGATCATCAAAAATGGAATCATCCAAGTATTAAAGAAAAAACATATACTTACTCTTTTGATGACTTAGTAGATATTGCTGAAGATAAAGCTATTAAAATAATCGAAAAAGTAAATGACTATTTATTTTCTAACGAAAGAAGTAATATTGATTTAACTAAACTAATTCCTGATATCGATTATTCTACCGGATTAGTCCTAAAGGAAAATATTAGAATGGATTATTTTGAAAGAGGCTAACCTCTTTTTTTAATAATACTTTAATAACCCATTAATAATAGATCTAACTATTTTATTCTGATAATCATCATTTAAAAGTAATTTTCTTTCTTTATCATTAGATAAAAAACCACATTCAATAAGTACTCCTGGTACTTTTAAATTCTTATACATATAAATACTATTAGATAACTTCTTTTCTGTTCTAGGACTAGCTAAATTATCTCTAAAAGCTTGTTGGAGATTCTTAGCTAATTCTTCATTTCCCTTAGTATAAAATACTTGAGCTCCATAATATCTACTATCATTTAAATAATTAATATGAATACTTAAATATAAATCAGCATTACTATTATTTATTAAATTAATTCGATTATCAAAATCACTTTTCTTTCTCCTTGTAGCATTCGGACTACTTAGATCATAATTACCATCTCTCGTTACTATAACAGTCACTCCCTCTTTAATTAATTCATCTCTTAACTTTAATCCAATCTTTAAATTAAGATCACTCTCATCTATACCATTAACTGAAGTCCCTTTATCTTTCCCACCATGACCAACATCAACAATAATCACTTTTCCCATTAATTTATTATCAATATCTTTTCCATAAACTAAACTTGTTGTTAACAACATTAAACATATTAACAACCATATAATATTCTTTTTCATACTAATATTTATTCCAAGAAAAAAAGAGATATCACAAAATATCTCAATTTTCTATGTAATAAATTTCTTATCAAACTTATACTTAGCTGAATAAGTGATTTTAGCAGCTGGGGTACATCCATTATGAGGTGAATAAGTATAGAACTTAATTTTAACAATTCGATCATTAGGGTTATCTAATCCACTTACTTCACTTGAATGTAATGTTCCTCTCATATTACCAGACCATCTATATAATTCCTTTTCATGACCAGATTCTGTCATACCATAAACAACCATAACATCAGGATCACTAGTAGAACCATTACTATGACCAGATCCAAATTGAACAGTAAAGGTAAAATCTGAAATATAACAACCTTCTAACGCATCCAACCAACCACTATCAAATGTCGTATTAGTATATTTAGCATTAGCTGAAATTCCTCCATCAGGACCATATACATAAATAATTTCACTATTAGTAGCTGATAGTCTAGGATAATCTGTTGCTGTCGCTTGAAGAACAGCAACACCCATTTTTGTCGCATTAATAGTAAATGTTGCTTGTCCTGTTCCAGAACTAGTTCTGTTAATTGTTATATAACTACATAATGAACCAGATTTACAAGTTAAAGTAATTGTTGGCGTTATATCTTCCTTATCGGTTGATTTTACCGTTACAGTAATTGTCTCACGGCTATTTTGTAGCAAACCTTCATCTTTTCTTGCAGAATTAGTATAATAAATATCAAATTGTGGTTGTGTAGGCGGTGTATTTTTCCAATGGGCATAAATAGTAACATTATTATCTACCTTATGAACAGTATTTGCATCTACTTTATTACCACCGCTAGCAGCCGTATACCATCCTTCAAATGTATATCCTTTTCTAGTTGGAGTTGGTAAAGCACCATATGCTTGATTAAATATAATTTTCTTAGATGAAGGAGTAACTACATTACCACCATTAACATTATAAGTTAAAACATATTCTTTAGCTTTCCAATTAGCAGTAAGCATTGTGTTAGTAACACCCATTGTAAATATCTTATCTACTAATGTACTATCTGTAGTAGACTTCGTCCAATTAACAAAATTATATCCAGTCTTAACAGGAACTTCTACAGAATAAGTCTGTTGATAATTTAACTTTATATCAGTATTAGCTGTAATACCTTTCCAAGTACCAGTATTAGGATTTATAGTTAAAGTATAATTATTTCTTGTATATTTATATTCTAATATATTTTTTTGTGGAGGTTTAGTATCAACCTCAATCGTTAATTTTCGTTTTTGCGGACTGGTAAAGCCAACATAAGTTTTTACATCAGGTTCTAAAGTTGTATGAAAATTAGCTTTACCACTTACTGTATCTCCAGGAACTTTATTATAACTTTTGCCATCAACAGATTGCTGACTATGATAAAAAACATATTCATAATCATTTATTATCCAATTTGCAGTTATTGTAACATTACCAGGATAATTTAAAGTAAATTTATTATCATTCATTTCCCCATGAGGAACAGTCCAACCAGTAAACGTATATCCTTCTCTTACTGGTAAAGAAATATCGGTAATTGAATCAAATTTAATAGTTTTCTTGGTAACTTCACTTTTACCATCATAAGTTCCACCATTCGGATTTATAGTTAATTCATATTCTATAGGATTCCACATAGCGGTTAAAGTAGAATCTTCTTCACCCATCGTAAATACTTTATCTTCAATAGTACTATAAGCACCTTTAGGTTCCCAATGATCAAAGGTATATCCAACACGATCAGGATCTTCAATATCCATAGTCTCTAAGTATTCCATACTAAATTCCTGAGGTCCAGTCGATTCACGCCAAGTGCCTCCGTTTGGATCTACTGTTAGCTTACTAACTCTAATATTCCATTGTGCATAAACATAATAATCTGTATTTGATGTTATTATTGTATTTTCATCAACAGTTTCTCCATCTTCATTCGACCACACTACAAAATCATAACCAACTTTTGTTGGAACCATTAATTCACCTGCTGGTTTATTATAATATACATATTTAAAACCTAATTCCTTATCTCCATCCATATAAATTAATCTAATCATTCTATTAACACATATTTTGCAAGTTAAAGGACTAGTTTTTATATTTTCATCATATCCACTTTTTACTTTTAAACTAACAGCAAATAAATTAACTTCTTGAATAGCATATTCTTCATCACTATTATCTACTACATTTTCTTCAAAAAACATTAAATGCCTTACTTCATTAATATAACCATTCTTAATTGATATAGTAAATAAAGCTAAAACTATAACTGGAATAATCAAAATAACTGGTAATAAAATAAACTTCTTTTTCATATCATCACCTCATTACTATATCTTCTGAATAATTCTATGTTTTCTATAAATTAAACATAAAACTATTTCCAAAATAATTAAAATAATTATACTACCTATAGTAATAAAAGCACCTGTTTCAGGAATTGTTTCTGTCGTTATTTCAACGTCATCAGAACACATAATCACATTTTCAACAGTAGATTGATAATGATAAGTTGTAGCATCAGTTAAATTATTATCAGTAAATACACCATTATTACAACTAACAGTTCCTACCTTTATATAATCATTATTATCATTACGACGATATATTGTACACATTTCATCAAGATGACCATCTGCATAAACACTCATAGAAATACTAGTAAAATCAGTCTTTATATCATGAATTTTTACCAAAGCATTAGAAGGCATATTAGCAGTCAATTTTAAAATATCTACTTTAAAAGTTTTTGGAATGTTAATCTCATATTTATACACGCTATCATTCTTTTCATCAGTATAAGTAATCTTTTCATAAGTCCATTCAATTCCATCTTCTAAAGTAATAGAAGTTAAATCTATTTGATTCATCCAATCAACAATTATATCTTTTTGATAACCTCTCGCTCCACCAACTGAATAAATTAGTTCACTAAACAAGAAAGCACTAATTCTAGATTCTAGACTATTAACATCACTATCATTAGTATAAGTAATTAAATTATCTTCAATATTAAAATTAAAAGTCTTATTAATTTCACCAACGTTTTTATCTTTTAAAATAGTATCTATAGTAATTTTATTATCTTCTTTTTTTACAGTATATGAAATACTCTCTATATCATATTCTTCACTATTAAACATTCGACCAAACATATAAGAATAATCACTATTATCAAGAATATTATTTTCTTTCATATAGGATACAACATCATCAATCGTTATATCAGCAGCATTAACTACCATTAATCCAAATAAAATAAAAGTCATAAATAAGAAAATAATACAATTACTATACTTCTTCATCTTCGTCACCACTATATTTTATTAATATCTATCTTACTTTTTATAGTAACACAATTTAATTGTCTGTTCAATAAACCATACATAAAAAAAAGAGACACAAATTAAATTATGTCTCTATTAAAATTATATTTATCTATGTAATCCATTCCTTTTTGAATTTGTACTTAACTGAATAATGAATCTTAGCTGCTGGTGTACAACCATCATGTGGTGAGTAAGTATGAAATTTAATTTGTACTATCGGATCATCTGCATATTGATTTAACTGTTCTTCTGTCATTTTTATTTCATGAAGATCAGCTAACATATTACCCTTATAAGTTCCTAAATCAACTTGAGCGCCAGATTTCCTAATACCAATAACATCCATGCTATCATTATTACTACCATTGTTGTGACCTGAAGCAAACTGAACAGTAAAACTAAATTCTGAAATATAACAACCTTCTAATTTTTCCAACCATCCACTATCAAAGTCATATCTTGTATATTTTTCATCTTTAGATATTGACCCATCAGGTCCATACACATAAGCAATCTCACTATTATTAGAAGATAAACCTGGAGTATCATAAGCTGTTGCTTTAAATAAACCAATTCCCATTTTATTCGCAGTGATCGTAAAGACCGCTTGATTATTTGATAATACAGGACCAGTAATTTGATAATTACCACTCTTACATAAGCCACCACTAATACATTCTAACTTAAAGTGTGGAGTTCCTTCTTCTTTATCATGTGATGTCACAGTTATAGTGATAACCTCTCTATTATTAGTTAGCATACCACTCTCTGAATTATTAGAATTTTGATAGCTAATTTTAAACTGTGGTTCAGAAGGTGGAGTATTATTCCAGTGAGCATAAACAGTTACATCACGTGTAACATTATGAACTGTTTGATCAGATACTTGAGTTCCATTCGTCGCTGTAGTATACCAACCACCAAAAGTATAATAATTTCTAGATGCAGTTGCTAACTGTCCATACGGCTTAGTATATTGAACCTTTTTTGACTGCATACTTAAATTACTTCCACCATTTACATTAAAGTTTAAATTATACTCTTTAGGTTCCCACTTCGCCGTTAATGATGAATCCTCATAACCCATGGTAAATACTTTATCTTCAATTGTACTAGCTTCGCCTTTTAACTCCCAACCTTTAAAGTTATAACCTTCTCTAACTGGATCAGGAATTTCCTTGGTTTCTTCATATTCCATACTAAACTTTTTAATTTCTTTAGAATTATTCCAAGTACCTTCAGCTGGATTAACTGTTAAAGTACTAACATGCTTTTTCCAATTAGCATATACATAATAATCTACATCAGAAGCTATAACTGTATCTTTATCAACCACTTCTTCATCTTTATTAGTCCATTCAACAAAGTCAAAACCTTTTTTAGTTGGAACCATTAAATCACCAGCTGGTTTTCTATAATAAATATATTTAAAACCTAACTCCTCTTCACCATCCATATAAATTAATTTAACCATACGATTAACATTAACCTTACAAGTTAAAGGAATAATTTTAACATTCTCATCATAATTTTCTTTAACTCTTAAACTAACAGCTAAAACTTTTACTTCTTCGTAAGTATATTTTTCATTTTCATCTACTTCATTCTCTGCAGATACGAAAATCTTATCTACAATATTAACAAAATCTTTATTAAAATTTAAATTAAATATAACTAATAAAACTACTGGTAAGACTAGTAATAAAGGGAAGAAATTAATTACTTTTTTATTATCTTTCATAACTCCACCCCTACTATATCCTTTGTACTTTTCTAAACTTTTTATATGCCATAAAAATTAATAATTCTAAGACAATTAAAGTTATAATACTTCCAATAGAAACAAAAGCACCAGTAAGTGGAAGTTCTTCTAAAGTTGCTTCAACATCTTGAGAACACATAATAACTCCCTCTATTGAAGCTTGGTAATGATAAGTTTTACCTATCTCTACATCTTTATCGATAAATTCTTCATCATTACATCTAACTTGACCAATCTTTTTATATTCTTTCTCATTTTCTTCACGACGATATACATAACAAATATCATCAGGATGATCTTTTACATAAATCTTCATTGATATATCAGTATAACTAGCTTTAACTTCATGAATCTCCGCCGCAATAATCTCTGGAATTTCTTTAGTTATAGTATTTATATTTATTGTAAAATTTTTAAGAATCGTTAAATCATATTCATAATCTTTGTTATCTTTAGTAATTGTATAGTAAACATGTTCAAAAGTACAATCTATACCATCATCTTCAAGTGTAACTCTATTTAAATCTATTTGATTCATCCATTCAACTAAATATTCTTTATTATATCCTCTCGCCCCACCAACTGAGTATATAATTTCATCAAATAGAAAAGTCATAATTCTAGCATCTAAAGAGTTATTATCATAAGTACTTGTAAAGGTAATTGTATTATCATCAGTAATACCTAATGTATATTCTTTTTCAATTGGTTGTTCTGCTTTAGCATCATCTAAACCAACTGTAATTCTTAAATTAAAAGTTTTAGGTTCTTCCTCTTCAGGATTAGTAGGTTCTTTAGTTACTTCATAAGATATTTTTGTAATGTCATACTCATCTTTACCATTAAACATAGTACCAAATAACTTATAGTAATCTTGATCAGCAAAAATACTATTGTCATTCATATACGATACAACATCATCTATCGTTATATCCTCCGCCTTAACTACTTTAAACCCAAATAAAATAAAAGTAATAAATAATATAATAATAAATTTACTATACCTCTTCATTTCCGTCACCACTATATTTTATTAAATCTATCCTATTTTTTATAGTAGCACAAATTAAACATCTGTTCAATAAACTATCGTTTAAAAAAAAAAGACTTAAATTTAAGTCTCTATTAACCATTATATACTTCTGTACTAACATAATAGTAATTAGTATTATCATCTGTTTTAAAAGTATGTTTAAAAGTTACATTATCTGCACTCTTAAGTTCATAATAATAATTTGTACTATCTGAAGTATGAAGATAATAATTATCATATTGATCATTTGGGTTATCTACACCAGCTCTTCGATCAGCTAAATAACCTTTATCATATATTTCTATAGTTCCATTTGGATCTAACATAACTTTTTGAATATCAAATTTTATTTCTAAAGCCCCACTTTGAGGAGTTGCTGTATTACCACATATATATTCATCTTCAACAGATACACAACTACGTCCTACTTCAGGAACAAAATTATTATTAGTTTCTATATCTGTATTATATACTTTCTTACTAACAGAAGTAATATCAGCTTTTTTATATTTATATACTGTACAAACTAAAGAAGGTATATTAGCTGTTCCTGATGGATCAAGAACAAAACCATACTCACAATTACCTAATTCATTCTTATTTAAAGCTTCTTTTTCATACATACTCTTAGTATCCATATATTGAAGTACTAAAGATAATTTTGAATAATTATTTAAATCAGCTATTTTAAGTCCTTCACTACTATAAAAAATCGTATTACTATTAACAACACTATATAATTCTTTAATCGTATCTTGATATACTGAATCTTCCGTAATTTCTTTAATTTCAGGTGCCGAACTATTTCCTTCTTCTTCCTTCTGTTCAAAATATCTAGTTGTTCCATAAAAACCAATTACTACACCAACTGCTAAAAATAATATAAATATAATTATATATTTAAAAGTATTACTTTTCTTATCTTTACTTACTTCTGCCATTTAATATCCCCTCTATTATCTATTTCTATTATAAAAAAAATAATAAAAGTAATCAACAATTAATATTTTATATTTATTAAATCCAAGAAAAAAAGCCCAAATAATTGAGCTTTTGAAACACTTGAAATAAATCTTAACGTTTACTAAATTGTGGAGCACGACGAGCTTTTTTAAGACCTGGTTTTTTACGTTCTTTACTTCTTGGATCTCTAGTAACGAATCCAGCAGTTTTTAGAACTTTTCTATAAGCATCTTCTCTACTTTGATCAGCATCTGCATCAAAAGCTAATAAAGCACGAGTTATACCTAATCTAATAGCACCAGTTTGTCCTGAGAAACCTCCGCCTTTAACTGTTACATCAATATCGAATTTATCCTCATTACCAGTAGCAACTAATGGTTGTTTTAAATCCATTACTAATACTGCAAAAGGCATATATTCATTAACATCTACACCATTAACTGTAATATTTCCTTTTCCAGCAGTCATTCTTACTTGAGCAATTGAACGTTTTCTACGTCCAGTAGCTGTCCATACTTGTTTTGCCATTTAAAATCCTCCTTAGTCTACCTTTAATTCAATTGGTTTTTGAGCTTGATGTTTATGATCAGGTCCAGCATAAACGAATAATTTCTTACCCATTTCTCTTCCTAAAGGACCTTTTGGTAACATACCTTTAACAGCTCTTTCAATCATTTCTTCTGGATATTTTTCGATCATTGTTTTAGCGTTTCTTTCTCTTAATCCTCCTGGATATCCACTATGATTATAATATTTCTTATCTTCTAGTTTATTTCCAGTTAGTTTAACTTTTTCCGCATTAACTACAATTACGTAGTCTCCACAATCAATGTGAGGTGTATAAGTAGCTTTATGTTTACCTTTTAAAACTACTGCAACTTTAGAAGCTAATCTACCTAAAGTCATACCTTCAGCATCAACAACATACCATTTACGTTCAACAGTTTCTTTCTTTTCCATAAATGTATTCATAAAAATTTCCTTTCACTGTCTTCATCCGCTTCGCTTTCCCAAGGCTAACAAACTCCAACAAATAAAATGTACCGATTAAAATTATATGAGAAACCAGTTAAAAAGTCAAATAAAATCAACGTTTTTTAACTATTTTTAGCTAGTTTTATCTTATTTCTGTCAATTAGTACTCAATACTTTCTAAATATAAACCACAAGCAGGTGCTGTATAACCATATATTTCTTCATTACTATTAAGCATTTCTTCTACTTTAGTAATCTTTTCTTTCCCTCTACTTACTTCAATCATCATCCCTACTAAGTTTCTTACCATGTATCGATAAAAACTCTTACCTTCAAAGATAATATTTAATATATTATCTTCCATTACAAAATCTATATTATAGATTATAGCTTTGGCATCTTCTCTTTCTCCAGCCACAAAATTACGAAAATCATGTACTCCTAAATATAAATTAGCTACTTCTTTCATCTTATCTATATCTAGTTTATATTCCGTTTGATAAACATAATCAGTAAGGATTGGATTATATTCACCCATATTTATTTTATAACGATATTTTTTCTTCTTAACACTAAATCTTGCATGAACATCATCACTAACTTCTAGTACTTCTTTAACATATATATAAGGTTTAACTAATGAATTTAAAGCTTCTTTAAGTCCATCTGTACTTATCTTAATATTTAATTTAAAACTAATTCTCTGACCATAAGCATGAACTCCTCGATCAGTTCTTCCAGCTCCCTTAATTACTACATCACTTTTATTAATCTTAGTTAAAGCCTCTTCTAAGCACTTCTGAACACTCTCTAAATCATTAAGCCTTTGAAATCCATAAAACTTACTTCCATCATAAGCAATAGTTACTAAGTAATTCATTATCTCACCTTCAATACATAATAAATAATTAAGCTTATATTTAATAGTATATATGCATAATCAAATATAACTAATTTAGTTCGATACTTATATTTACTTATTATATTACCATCATATAACTTATACTTCATATCACTTTTTCTTAATCTCATTTTATTTTTACAATCTTTATACACTCTTTTTAAGTTAATAAATACTAACTTAATTTTATTTAAAATATTAGAATGAGAATACATAATCCCCTTATTTTCTCCACTATTAATTACTTCTTTCATTGTATCTATATAACTAACAATAAAAGTAATTATATTAGTAATAAATGATGATATCTTTTTAAGATTAATTCCTATTATATTAAATATATTAAGTCCTTTAGCTAATCCCTTACCTATATCTTCTTTCGTTGTAGTATAAATAATCATTACTATATATAAGATTAAAAATATTAATTTAAATACAATAATATTTATATCAATTATTTCTAATCCATAATGATATAACATAAAATATAATACTATAATTAGATATTTTAATTTCCATACTACTTTTAAATACTTAATAATACTAATATTACTAAGTAAGATTAACATAAATACTAAACTTATATTTAAAATAAATAAGACATTATCATATTTAAATAAACATACTAAGATATAGATAAATAAACCTATAAACTTCAGTAAAGGATTAATCCTATGAATAATAGAATCTTCATCATTATATGTATAATCTAAATTATTTAACATTACGATACAATTCCTTTATCAGTTCTTTTAAATCAGTATATTCTAATATTTTATGATCTTTACTTTGTGCATACTTAGTAAATTCTACTATCTTAGGCATTTCTAAATAAGAATATAATTCATCTTTATAAAATATATCTTTATCTCCACTAACAACTACTTTACCTTTGTTGATAACATATAAATTATCAACAAGATTAAACATAAATGTTAAATCATTACCTAAAATAATAATTGTTTTTTTAAACTTGTTCTTTAATTTTAAGAATAACTTTTTATAATATTCTCTTTCTCTATATATTAATCCTTTATAAAAGTCTTCTAAAATTATTACTTCTGGATTATAAGAAAGTAAACAAGCTAAATTAAATTTTTTCTTTTCTGTCATCGATAGTTCATTTGGATTTCTATCAAGATAATCTTCACTTAAACCAGCTATTTTTAAAGAGTCAACAATGTGTTGATTTTCGTTCTTAGTCTTATATTCGTAATTTTTCATTACTAGTTTAATTTCTTCTTTAACACTTTTAGTAACAAAGTTATTCTTAGTATCTAAAACCCCAATTTTTTTTCTTAACATATTTATATTATTAATATGACTAGTTCTTTTAATTACTAAATCATCTAACTTTAATTCCCCTTTACTTGGTCTTTTAATAACCATAAGTAAATTACTAATAACACTTATATTATCTCCACTAAATCCAACAATACTACCTTCATTAATTGTTAAAGATACATTATCTAAATACTTAATCTCTTTATTTGTATTCTTATTTTCTATTAAAGATAATTTATTAAAAACTATTTCCATAAGTTATTCACCAAATCTTCCATATTTAGATAAGTTCTATCAATAAGACCATATAATTTTAATTGAATAGATAAATCTATCATAAATGGTAAATCAAAACCTAATCTCTTTAATATTTTTTCATTATTTAAAACATCTAAAGTTTTACCATCTAAAGCATTAATACCATCATATAAACATAATATATAATCTGTATATAATACATCTTCCATATTAGTAGTTACATTTATTAAAGTAATATGTTTAGAATTTAAATAGTTAAGTAATAAAATCTTAGTTCTTAAATTTAAATCTATAAGTAAATCATCTATAGCTATATAAGAAGGATACATAACAGCATAGGATAATATTTTAATTAAAGTTTGATCATTTAAAGTAAGTGTGCTTATTTTCTTTTTTAATATTTTATTTATCCCAAAATACTCATTCATTTCACTTATTCTTTTACGTATTTCTCCAGGAGATAAATTCATATTTTCCAGTGGATATTTAAGTTCATCTTCTACTGTATCAGCAAGAATAGATGACTCTTTAAAAACAACCGCAATACATTTTCTTAACGCTTCAAAGTTATCATTATTTACTAAGACACCATTAATAATAACTTCTCCTTGATATTCTAATTCACCATTAAGTATTTTAAGTAAAGTTGTCTTTCCACTACCAGATGGTCCAATAATACTTAAAGTTTTATCTTTTCTAAGGGTAAAATTAACCTTTTTAAATAATTGGTTATTATCATTATAAGAAAAAGCTAAATCTTTAAATTTTATATTTCCCATAAGCTTTCACCCACTTAATCGTTTATTATACATTAAAAACAAAAAAAGAAAAGGTTTTTAAGCCTTTTCCTACCCTAAAATTTAATTATTTTTATCTTTTGTTACTTCTAATAAATTTAGATATAATTCATAGTTCTGTTTTTGCTTTTTCACTATAACTTGTAGTATTAATCCTGTAACAAATAATAATAAAGCCATTAGTATACTAAAGCAACTAACTATTAAACTAGGAAACTTTTCTACTAAGCCTGTTTTAAAGTATCCAATATAAGCTGGAAGACCAATAACAAGACCTATCAATAAGAAAACTACAGCTATAATATCAAAGAATATTTCTGGACGATATTCTTTAAATAATGTTGCTATCGTTTTTAAAACTTTTATTCCATCACTATAAGTATTTAATTTAGATACAGATCCTTCCATACGATCACGATAAGCAACAGGTATTTCTACTAGTTTATAATTCTTATCTACTGCATGAATAGTCATTTCTGTTTCTATTTCAAAACCTTTCGAAAGAATAGGAAAACCTTTAACAAATTCATAACTAAAAGCACGATATCCAGTCATTATATCTTTTATTTTATTATTAAACATTGTGTTGATTAACCATCTAACCATTTTATTACCAAAGTTATGAAATAATCTTTTATTCTCTGTAAAATATGTTGATGATAAACGATCACCTATTACCATATCTGCTTTTTCATTTAAAACTAAATCACACATTTCTTTAGCATTTTCTGCTGGATAAGTATCATCTCCATCAATCATTAAATAACAATCTGCATCAATTTCACGGAACATTGTTCTTATAACATTTCCTTTTCCTTGACGATACTCATATCTAACAATCGCACCAGCTTTTCTTGCAATCTCCGCTGTACCATCTGTCGAATTATTATCATAAACATATATATCTGCTTCAGGTAATGCCTTTTTATAATCTTTAACTACTTTTTCAATAGACTTTGCTTCATTATAACAAGGTATTAAAACTGCTATTTTACTTTTTTCTCTAGTCTTCATTATTTTGCACCTCAAAAAGATTATACTATATTTTATTTATAATTTTTATACTTAATAACTTTACCCGCTTCCAAACTCTTGGCTACATCGATAATTCTTTGATTACTAGATCCTCTAAATTCAACATCAAAACTTTTTAAATCCATAACAAATTTACCATCTACTAAGGCATCAATATATTTTAAAGCATTCATATAATGAATATTTTGTTTAGCTAAATCTAATACTTGTTCATAAGTATATCCCGTATAACACCAAACATCCATTCCTTTTTCCTTAACATATTTAGCTAATTCTTCTAAAGCTTCAATCTGCATCATTGGATCTCCCCCAGAAAAAGTAACTCCTTCTTGAAACTCTAATTCATCTATTTGTTTTTTAACATCATCTAATGAAACTTCTACTCCACCCTTAAAATCATGTGTTTCAGGATTATGACATCCAGGGCAATCATGAGAACATCCTTGAAACCAAATAACACTTCTTATACCTTCGCCATCAACAATACTATCTGTCTGTATTTCAGGCGTAGCTAACCTCACAAAACCTTTTTTCATTTTTACCACTCTACCTCTTTATATAAAAATTATATCATAAAAGAAAAAAAGAAAATCTAAATTAATAGATTTTATCTCTCTTTGACATTAACTAATTAAATTTTATCAATCTTTTTAAAATTAAAAGAATAAAGAATAATTATTACATTAAGTACTAATTCTAATAAAGTACTAATAATTTTTACTACAATATCTCCTACTAAATATTTAAAGCTTATAATATTAACTATCTCAATAACTACTACACAAATTATATAAATTATAGTAAATAATATCATAACTATTTCCTTCTTTTTACATAAACCAAGTAAGTTACCTAAAACATAGAATTCAAAGACAACTCTAACTATATTAGAATATAAATTTAATTTACTAAAAGTATATCCATTTAAAGGAAAGTATATCCAAATTGCAACCATTCTAACTATTAATAAAAAAATTAAACCAGTTAATATCCAATAAATAATTCTATCTAATTTATCATTATTAAATAATAACAAAACAAAATAAACAAAAAACAAAGAATTAATGACTTCATTAAATAAAAGGAATTCATTAAAAATAAAAGCACCAAAAAGATAAATTAAAATATATGCAATTATTAACTTCTTATTAACCTTATATTCACCATCTAATATTTCATTAATACTAACTTTAAATAAAGTACTTAATTTAACTAAACAATCACTATCTGGTAAACTTATCCCTCTTTCCCTTTTGCTAACTGCTTCTCTTGTTACCGGAATTATATCTGCTAGTTCTTGTTGAGTTAATTTATGCTTTTCTCTTAATTCTTTAATAAATTTACCTGTATTATTTTGTTCCATATAAACTTCTCCTTTGATAACATAATAACATTTTTACTCCAAAAGAAAAGGAACTATCAGTTCCTATTCAAAATTAGAATTACTAATTATCTCTAAATTACCATATTCATCATAAGTAACTCGATAACCATTATTCTTTAAATAATTTTTTAAAGAATTAAATCTATCTTCTACTTCTGTTAATTCTGTATGAGATCTATCTATTTCTTCATTTAATTCATCAATTCTCTTAATATAATCATTCATTAAATCATAGTATTCCGCTTCATTATCTTTTAATATCTTAATATTTTCTTCTGTAGTATAAACTTTAATCTTAATATCATTATTGTAAGTAACTATCTTTTTATTATTAATATTATCAATTAATTCACGAATTAAATCCATTGTTAGTTCTTGTCTTTCATAAACCCATACTAAGGCTTCATCAGTCTTTTTATATACATTAGCTTCCATATATCTAGAATGTTCAACAACTATTTTAACATCTGTATTATCACTAGCAATATATTCTACAGGAGTATGAGAATCATAGTAATAATGTTGATCAACAATAACTAAATCATTGCTCATTGGTTGATTAAATTGACTCTTTGTATAATCATCATTTTCTTTAATATCAAATTGAACTAAACTAACTGCTCCAAGTCCAATACCTACACCTATACATAGTAATGAACTTACAAAGGATATTAATAAGAATTTTTTATTTATATCACGATTAAAGATAAAATCAAAGAAGATTAAAATAACTAAATAAGTAAGTAAACCCGCCCCTATAAGGCCTATTTCTAAAGCGACGAAGAATAAACCTGTTTTAATTACCAAAAAACTTAATATAAAACAAATTACAATAAAGATAAATAAAGTAGCAGCCATAGCTAAAGCAAATAACGCAAAAGCCTTTAGTAATAATAAGACTCCATTAAATAAGAATTTAATAAAACTATATTCACTATGTTTAGGATCTCTAACTATTATCTTTTCTCTTTTTTGTTCTATTACTTTTTTACCTTCTCTAACTATTTCATTATGTTTTTCTTCTTCATCATTGTTGATAACCTCATCTTTAGTAACAATCTCATAATAATCTAAATATCTAATTTTAAAGATATGAAGAAATATTGCTAAACCTAAAACAAAAGCTCCAAAGATATATATTCCTTCTAAGAAATAAATAATATTATTCAAACTACTACCATTAGGAATCATAAGTAAAACAACATTTCCTAAAAACATTCCTAAAATAGCAAAGAATATTAGTAAAAATATAATAATAATAAATTGTTCAAATAAACATTTAATAACTTCTCCAAATTTAAAACTACTAAATAAATTAACTACTTTCGTAATATAATTAAAGAAGCTATCAATAACTTTACTTAAATTATCTTTTTCTTTTTTCTTTTCAGTTACTTCTTTTAAATTTTCATGTACTAATTCATTAATATTTAAATTAAATACCTGACATATTTGCATTACTTTATCCATCTCTGGATAAGAAACACCAGATTCCCATTTACTAACTGCCTGCCTAGTAACCCCTAACTTCTCAGCTAATTGTTCTTGTGATAAGTTATTTTCTTTTCTTATTCTTTTTAAATTATCAGCTAAATTCATAACAATTCTCCTCTTTTCTTGACCAAATTATATAAAGGAAACCGGTTGCACTCTACCAATTTTAAGTTGTTTTTTGTCAATTTTCGGTTGCAAATCAATAAATTTATTAATATTTTACTATATAAAAAGAAACTTATACACAAAAAATTACTATTTATAATTGTTCAAGTAAAGTTACTATCGCAATTAAGATTAAAATAATTCCACCTACTACTTTAGCTTTATTCTCATACTTACTTCCTACTTTATAACCAATCAAAACTCCTATATAAGTAAATAAATAAGCTACTATACCAATCGTCACTACCGAAGTCCATAAATTAACTTTCATAAAAG
>CANPXB010000011.1 GCA_947585595.1 uncultured Bacilli bacterium | reverse complement strand
ATTATAGAAAAAATTATATTTTTCTTAATTTTATTGCATTTTTTACAACTTTGTTATATAATTTTATTTGTCAGTTGGTTATGTCCTCGTAGCTCAGCTGGATAGAGCAATCGCCTTCTAAGCGATCGGTCAAGTGTTCGAATCACTTCGGGGACACCATATAATAATAACGTACTTGTATAAAGTACGTTTTTATGTTATATTGAATACAGATGAAGGAAACTTCATATAATAAAAAATGGAACATTCAATTTCTCATTGTTGGGTGTTGCCATAAAATTGGGGCACCTAAATCAAGTTGCTTGAGTTAGGTGTTTTTTTCATTTTAGATATAATAATCCAAATAGTAAAAAAATAATTATGAACAGTAAATAGATTATGAAATCTTTTTTAGTCATAATATCATGCCTCCTTTCATAAAGAAAGTTGGCAACCACCCAACTATTGAATGTTCCTAATATAATTGTATCAAATACGCACTTAGCATACAAGATAAAATGGATTATAAAAACAAAAATAGTATCAAAATTCTGATACTATTTTATTTTAAAGTAAATTTATATGGATCATCAACTGTTTCACTAGTTAAAACTACTTCACTAGTATGATTTTCATTTTCTAATAAAGCACATTCTACTTGGTTTAATGTAGCGATGATAATATTATTTAAATCACGCATACTTTTTTCAGAGGCTGCTAATTTATCTAAAACAGCTTCTATATATTCATCAGTAGCAGTTAACTTAGTATGAAACTCTTCTTCATATCTTTGCTTTTTACGGAGTAAGACACTTAATTTGGAATCAAGAATTACTCTTTTTTGGGTTTCACGATCTAAAGGATTAAAGGTTATGATATGAGGAATTCGTGTTACTAGTTCTTTACCAAAGTAATGATCTTCATAAATACGTGAACGATTTAAAGTTGGAGTGGCGTTTGTAGTACCACCAAAGCCAATAC
This sequence comes from uncultured Bacilli bacterium, assembly GCA_947585595.1. GTDB lineage: Bacteria > Bacillota_I > Bacilli_A > RF39 > UBA660 > Coprovivens. The sequence goes on along the minus strand of CANPXB010000011.1, from coordinate 44,914 downwards.
TTTTTTTAGCATCGAATAAATTTTGAAAGGCGCCAGCATAAACTTTATTTAACATACGGGTATTAAAGTTATAATCATCAGTTGGTTTATCAATTAAGAAAGTTGCTCCTTCAAAGAATTTAAGCATTATTTCTTTAACGGCACTTTTTATATCTAAGTCACTTTCTCCTATTTTATCAAATTCATCAAAGAAGACCATTGCTCGTTCAGTTTTATCTAAATCATAATTACAAGAAACAATAAGAAAATAAAGATAGTCTTCAATAGATGGACCTTTAATACCTTGAGGAACTAAATTAGCACTATTTATTTCAATAAAAGGTATATTTAAATACTCAGATGCTGCTTTTATAGTTTCAGTTTTTCCAGTACCAGTAGGACCTAGAATAAGGATTGGTTCTGTACCATATTTGGGATGAGCACGATAATTCATTAATAAGGTTTTGGCAATTACTTTAATTTCTTCATCATGACCAAAAACACGTTCTTTAATATATTTTTCTAAGCCACTTAAACTAACACCTTTTTTATCAGGCATTACTTTGACATCTGTATCATCTACTTGTGGTGTGACTTGAGGAACATTTTTTACTTGATGTTCAGTTTGAATTTCGACAACATGGCCATTTTCAACAACTATCTTCGTTGTTCCTTTCTTTTGTTCCTCAGCTTTATATTTACCAACTAAATTTTGATATCTTAATAGTTCTTGTCTTAATGAATCTAAACTTGTAATACTTAGTAAAAGACTTAAGGCATCATTATTTAAAGTAACCGCTGGTTCTTTATTTTTGGATTCATATGTTTCGCGAGGATTTAATGAAGTTAAGATATGCATATCTAGTTTTCTTTTAATTATTTCTTTAGGAGTTATTTCGATATAATAAAAATAGTCTTTAGCTTCAGCTAAGTAATATTCTTTAACAAAGTCAATATCATCATATTCATAGTGACGAAGTAAATCATTATAACTATATATTGTATCAACTAATAAATCACTATTTTGAATGTTTTCCATAGATGTTGCTGTTTTATAGATAGGATCACTTAAAAATTCACTTCCCATACTATAACCTTCAACGATATCTAAAGGGAATAAAAGGTAACGATTTTGACCAATTTTAGCTTTGGTATAAACTATTCCATAATCTACTTTATTTTCACCCATAGTAATCACCTTTTTTACGTAATAGTCTTTATTATATATTACTTTAATGGATGATGTAAATATTTTTTAGTATAGAAAAAGCAAACTTTTTGTTTGCTTAGATAGCCATTAATTCGTCTTCTTTTTCTTTTAGTTTTTCATCAACTTTTTTATTGTATTCAGTAATTAATTTTTGAACTTCGTCAAGCATTCTTTTTTCATCATCTTCAGTGATTGATTCATCTTTTTTAATATCTTCATTAGCTTCTTGACGAACTTTTCTTAAAGCGACTTTTGTTTCTTCAGCAATTTGTTTAGCTTGTTTAACATAGTCTTTTCTTCTATCTTCAGTAAGTTCAGGCATTGTAAGTATTACTGATTCACCATTATCAGTTGGATTTATACCAAGATTAGCTTCTTGAATAGCTTTAACTATTTCTTTTAAACAAGATCTATCAAATGGTTTAATCATTAATGTTTTAGCTTCAGGAACAGTTATATTAGCTAGACTTTGAATAGGTGTTGGAGTTCCATAATAATCAACATTTATACCATTTACCATAGCAGCATTAGCACGTCCTGCTCTAATAGTTGTAAAACGATTATCCATTACTTCAAGAGCACTCATCATTTGAAATTCAACTTCAGTATCAATCATTTTTATATTCTCTCCTTCATGATTAAATTATAATGCATATTTATTATTAATTCAAATAATATTTATTTATAGCATTAGTTACTTCCCCTTGGAAGATTAGTTCTTGTTCGTAGCTCCAATAGGATTCGACATCAGCGGTATTTTTCATAGTTGATGTTTCAGTATTGTAATATTCAACAGTACCATTATTTACGATATATAAACTAGGAGCTAGTAAGTTGTTATCACTATCATCAGTAGTTGTTAAGTAACCATTAAGTAATTCTCTTATTTTATAGTAATTAGAGTTTTGTTGGTATTTATCATTATTTAAATCATAATAATATACTTTATCAATTTTTAGATTATTAAATATTTTATCAATTTCTTCAATATATTTTTGACTGTATTTTGAACTACTACTACCAATAAAGATTATATTATGACCATTACGTAATAAATTAATCATTTTATTACCAGATACAACTTCATAATAACTATTAGTATTATCAGCATAGTAATCAGTTATAGTATAGATTTTAGGTTCACTATTACTAGCATATTTTTCACTTAGATATACAAAAGCAGTAGCCATTAAAAGAAATAAAATTATATAAATTATTTTTCTTATTATACTTTTAGTTTTGGGATTCATGAAAATTCACTTCCTAATAGTTATTATATCATGAATGAAAGAGTTTATCGGTCAATAAAAAAGACACTTGTCTAAAAAGTGTCTAATTTATATTAATTGTTAATTTGAGCCATTACTTCTTCAGCAAAGTTATCTTGACGTTTTTCAATACCTTCACCTACAACAAAGCTTGTACTAGCAATTAATTCTCCTCCATTGTTAGTTACGTATTTATTTACATCAATGTCGCCATCTTTAATGAATGCTTGCATTGATAAACATATTTCTTTAAAGAATTTATTTAATCTTCCATCTACCATTTTTTCAGCTATATCAGCAGGTTTTCCTTCGTTCATAGCTTGTTCTTTTAGAACTTCTCTTTCACGAGCAATTTCAGCTTCTGGAACATCTTCTTTGAATACATATTTAGGTTTCATAGCTGCAGCTTGCATTGCTACATCTTTAGCAACTTCAGCATTAGCACCTTTAATTACTGTAACAACAGCAATTTTACCACCCATATGTAAATATGTACCAAAGTTTTCATCGTCTTTCTTTTCAATAACAGCTAGACGACGGAAGTCTAATTTTTCACCAATCTTAGCAGTTTTAGCAACTATTAAGTCTTTAATAGTACCATCACCACAAGGTAATTCATTAGCTTCTTCTAGGGTTTTAGCGTTACTATTTAAAATAGTTTCACCTACTGTTTTGATTAATTCTTTGAATTCTTCATTTTTAGTAACGAAGTCTGTTTCAGCATTGATTTCAATCATAACAGCTTTATTACCTTTTACAAAGATATCAGCTAAACCTTCAGCAGCAATTCTTGATTCTTTCTTTCCAGCTTTAGCAATACCTTTTTCTCTTAACCAATCAACTGCAGCTTCTAGATTACCATCGCATTCAGCTAAGGCTTTTTTACAATCCATCATTCCAGCTCCAGTTTGTTCACGTAATTCTTTTACTAAGCTTGCACTTATCATTTGTAACCCTTCTTTCTTATTTAATTATTTTTTTATTATTCACTTAAAGATGCAATTAGTTCATCTTTTTTCATTGATGAGTATCCTTTGATACCAGATGATTTAGCCATGGCTTTTAGTTCAGTTAATGTTTTAGAACTTAAGTCTTCAGTTTCAGTAGTTTCTTCCTCTTCTACTTCTTCAACTTCAGTAACTACTTCTTTTTTAGCTTTAGCTTTTAGAGCTTCTTCTTTAGCTTTATCTATTTCAGCCATTGCGTCTTCCATTCTTTCAGGTTTTTTAGCTTTTTTATCATCTTCAGTTACATAGTCGATGATTTCGCCACCATTTGCTTCACAAATAGCGTTACCTAATACACCTAAAACAACTTTAACTGCTCTTACAGCATCATCATTTCCAGGAATAACATAATCAACGTCATCAGGATCACAGTTTGTATCAACGATACCAAAAATAGGTATATTTAATTTTCTAGCTTCTCTTATAGCATTGATTTCTTTTTTAGGATCAACAATAATTAAAGCTTGTGGTAATTTATCCATAGCACGGATACCACATAATAATTTATTTAATTTTTCATATTCTTTCTTTAGATTAATAACTTCTTTTTTAGGTAAAACATCAAATGTTCCATCTTTTTCCATGTTTTCGATTTCTTCTAGACGTTTTACTCTACTTCTGATAGTACGGAAGTTTGTTAATGTTCCTCCTAACCATCTTTCAGTTACATAATATGATTTTGTTCTTTCGGCATTTTCTCTAGCTGCCTCGCTAGCTTGTTTTTTAGTTCCTACAAATAGGAATGTACCTCCATTTGCAGCTATCTTATTGATTTCTGCATATGCTTCTTCGATTTTTGCTAAGGTTTTTTGCAAATCGATAATATAAATGTCATCTCTTGTTGTAAAAATATACTCTTTCATTTTAGGATTCCATCTTTTAGTTTGATGTCCAAAATGAACTCCAGCTTCTAATAAATAACTTAAAGAAACTACGGCCATAAAAATTTCCCTCCTTCGTTTTTACTTCTGCTTGTTTCTAAATATTCTCACTTAATTCTTAAGCACTAGAGAATAAAATTCACAAACATGTTTATTTGCTTTTTAAAGCCGGTAATATTGTACCAAAAAAAAGTACTTATAACAAGTACTTTTTAACATTTTTTATTCTTTTGGAACTAATCTAAAGGAAGCAGTGCATTCTTTATTGGAATTAAGTGTTGCACCATCAGGAACATCAACAATTAAAGTTTCAGAAATGATATCACTAAATGGACGACTTTGTACTTCTTTAACTTCGATATTAACATTATCTAAACCATTAACAACGATATTAGAATAATCATCTTGTTTTTCAATTATTTGCGTATAACTTTGGTTAATTGTACGATAAGCGTTTTCACCATTTAACTCATAACCAGTTGGAGCCATATATACTTTAGCACCGTTTATTTCAACGCATTCAGCAGGAATTGATTCAGTACATGTACCAGTAATAGTTAAAACAGCAATTTCACGGCCATCTTCAGTATAATATTCATCTAATACTTCACAGTATTTAACCCCAGATTTAGTAATAGCATTATATAATGTTTTACCATCACAATAGTTTAAATCATAAGCTTGATTAATAGTTACCTTTTTAGGTAAAGTTAAACAATCATAACTTGTATATTCATTAACTAAGTTTCTAACCTTTGTACTTTCTAAATTATTTACTATTTTAATTGTTCCAGTTATTCCACCAACAATAAGACCACCAGCTACAACAATTGTTGCAATAGTTTTAGCACCTTTTTTAGCGCCTGTTTTATGCTCTAAATTAGTTTCTTCTTCAGCAATATGTTTGCTCATAAAATTTTTCCCCCATCAATAAATGATAAAATGAATTGTACAACAAGTCATAATTGAAGTCAATTTTTTCTTAAGTATAGATTAAAATTTCGATGATAAAGCCACCTTTTTTGGTAATCTTTTTTATCCCATTGTATTTATATTTACCATACCTTCTAATACTAAAGATATCCCCTACTTCTAAGACTTTAGTTGGTTTAACATTATCATTATAATTTAAATTAACTTCGTTATTAGTAAATTTAGCTAAGACACTTTTACGACTTTCATTAGTTATAGTACTGACGATATTATCAATTCTTAAAGAAGAGACAATATATTCTTTTGGATAATAAGTAAGAGCAAATTCGTCTTTTAAACTTAGAGGAACTTCCGTTAAAGTAACATTTAAATTTTTAATATTTGTTAAGTTAGTCTTAAAATATGTATCTAGATGAGCCATAATAAAGAAATAAAAAGAATCATGGTATTTAATTATATCACCGAAAGTATCTTCATTAAGTCCTAAGGAATAAATAGTGCCTAAGATATCACGATGAGTTAAAGAAGATGAGTTTTCAATTTTAAATAACTTTATATCAGGTAGTTTATCATGATATAAAATGACTTTGCTACATTCAGGATATAATTCATATAATTCATATTCATTATGCCTTAATTTACCTTTAACAAGCATTAGTTCTTGACGCGTTAAAAAGTTAGTATAACCATGATTATTTAGAGCATCAATAATCTTTTCAACATTATAATTATTTGTTTTCATGATTTTTCTTAAGAATTAATTTAATAATTAAGTCATTAATCTTTTTGGCTAAATAGACAATAATAAAATTAAAGAAAGTATAACCAAATAAAATATAATAAGTAATTAAACTATTCTTAGTAGAGATGAAATAGATTAAAGGGATTAAAATAATAATTAAAATAATTAAGATTGTACTTAAATCTTTGGTATCAATGTGATAATCAGTTTTATTCTTATCATAGTAGGAATTAAAATATAAATATAGATTAATGGCTGAAAATAATAAGATTTCAACTAACCATATTTGATCAGCTTTATGATAATAAGTAATCATAAAATAGATAAAAATACCAATTAAAATTAATGTGTCAAAACGAAAAATATTAAAGAAGTTCTTTTTTAACCATTCTTTATTTATTTCATTAGTATTAATAATTTTAATAGCATTCCTCGATAGTTCAACAAAGTATAATAACCAAGGAATAAATGTTAAATAATTTAAAAATCTTTGCATAAAATTACCTCTTTTTCATTATACAATAAAACTTAATTATTTAACAATTATTTTACCATTATATTTTATTTTATAATCATTTACTAAATCAGTAATCAGACTACGATCATAATGAGTATCATTTAAAATACTTATTTCAATATTAGAAATATGATAAGAATCAATAATGCGATATAGCTTTTTTTGTAAATTATTAATTAAGGAGAAATTAATACGATCTTCAATATTAATATATAAGGTATTATTGGTATAAATCATTTCCATATTATCACCATCATTAATATAACAAATTTTAATTTTAGAGGCTAGAAGTTCGACAAAATATGTAAAAAGTTGTTTATTTCTAATTTAAATAGATTATTATTTGATATAATTTGTTTAGGTGGTTTATATGCGTTTAACAATAATGATTATATTATGTCGTTTAATTACAAGAATATGTAAGTTGTTTGGAAAGAATGGTTCTGTATATCCTGGATATGTTATTTATGACTTATTAAAACAACATACTATTTTAGAGAAAGTTAAATATCCGGATTTTGTTATAGCAATTAGTGGTTCTTCTGGTAAGGGTTCAACAACAGAATTAGTTAATCATATTTTAACGGATGCAGGATATGATGTATGTTATAACAAAAATGGTAGTAATGGGGTTTTAGCTGCTTTAACGTTAATTTTAAATAATTGTACTTTAGGTGGTAAGTTTAAACATGATGTTTTACTTTTAGAATGTGATGAAAGACATTTAAAGAAGATATTTACTAAAAATAAAGTTACTCATTTAGCAATTACCAATATTACAAGAGATCAACCTCCTCGTAATGGTGAACCTGATTTAGTCTTTAGTGATATTTTAAAAGTTGTTAGTAAAGAAACTAAATTAATTATTAATGCTGATGATCCTTTAGTAAATAGAATGACTTATCTTTTTAAAAATGATCGTGTTACTTATGGGGTTGCTAGAACGAAAGATAGTTATATTAAAAGTAATATTGAAGCCGTTGATTATGCATATTGTCCTAAATGTAAAAGTAAATTAACTTATGATTATTATCATTATGGACATATTGGTAATTATCGTTGTAAGAAATGTGATTATAAACGTGGAGTTGTTGATTATGAAGCAACTGATGTCGATTTTAGTAAACATAGTATTAAGATTAATGGTAATGACATATATTTAAATAAAGATGTATTGTATGCCGTTTATTATACGGTTGCTGCTTATGCAATATGTCGTAGTATGGGAGTTAGTGATGAAGTAATCTTAAAAGCTATTAATAATGATAAGATAGCTTCTAAAAGAGCTAAAGTACTAAGTTTAGATGGACGTAATCTAACAATGCTAGAAAGTAAAAATGAAAATAATTTAAGTTATTATCAATCAATTAGATTTATCAATAATCAAAAAGGTAAAAAAACAATTATTTTAGGTTTTGATAATGTATCAAGAAGATATAAGTTTAATGATGTATCTTGGTTATGGGATGTTGATTTTGAATTATTAGATAGTAAAAATATCGATAAGATATATTGTATTGGTCGATTTAGATATGATGTTATAACAAGACTTTCTTTTACGGATATACCAAAAGATAAGATTGTCTTAATTGATGATTTAAATGAATTAATTAAGAAAGTTAAAAAAGATAGTATTGGTGATATTTATACAATGGTTTGTTTTGATATGACAGCTAATATTTTAAAATTAATTGAGGATGATGAAAATGAAAAAGTTTAAAATTGCTCATTTGTATTATGATTTAATGAATCTATATGGCGAGAATGGTAATATTAGATATTTAAAAAGAGTTTTAGATAAACAAGATATTGAAACTGAAGTATATTTTTTAAGTATAGAAGATAAAATTGATTTTGATAAATATGATTTTTACTATATTGGCATGGGAAGTTTAGAAAACCAAGAGATTGTTTTAAATAATTTAATGAAATATAAAGATAAAGTTATTGAAGCAATTAATAAAAATAAATTTTTCTTAATAACTGGGAATGCCATAGATTTATTTGGTAGTTCTTTAACTAAGGAGAATGGTAATGTTTTAAAATGTCTTGGGGCCTTTACTTATGAAGCTTATGAAGAAGAATTTAGAATTGTAGGACCACAATATTATGAAACTTCATTAATTAAAGAAAAGATTATTGGTTTTCAAAATCGTAATAGTGTTATTAGGGATGCTAAAGAAAGTTTATTTAAAGTAATAGATGGTACTGGTTATAGTCCTAAAGAGATGAATGAAGGTATTCATTATAATAACTTTTATGGAACTTATTTAATTGGTCCATTATTAGTAAGAAACCCCTACTTTACTGATTATTTAGTTAAAGAAATATGTAAGTATTTAAATGTTAAGTATAAGAATGAGAAAAAAGATGGTGTAGCTTATAAAGCTTATCATGAATATCTTAAGAATTTTTATACAAAGTAAAAGTACGAAATTAGTTTTCCGTACTTTTTTGTTCTTTTATTTTTTCTCTTTCAGCTTTAGAATAAATACAGCCACAGTAATCTTGACGATATAGATTGTATTTTTTAGCTAACTCAATACTATGAAGATAACCATTCTGCTTTTTAAAATCAGAATATAAGTATTTAAGATGATATTTAGTACTTAAGATATTACCTATTTCATTTAGTTTATTACTATCTTTATATGGACTTACAGTTAAAGTAGTACCAAAGTAATCATAACCTATTTCTTGGGCTTTTAAAGCGGTTTTTTCTAAACGTAAGGCATAACAAGCATGACATCTTGCACTACGTTCACCTAAATTTTCTAATCCTTTAATTTTTTCATGGTATAAATTATTGTCATAATCACAATCAATAATATCTAATTTATTTTGAGCTGGATATTCTTTTAAGAAACGTATTTCTTCTTGTTTTCTTTTTTCATATTCTTCTTTTGGTTCAATATTAGGATTATAATAGAATATCGTAATATTAAAATATGGGGTTAAGGTATCAATAACATGAGAAGAACATGGTGCACAACAACTATGTAAAAGAAGACTAGGAATAGTCTTCGTACTTTTTTCTTTAGTAATTATTTCTTGCATTACTTTGTCATAATTCATAAAATCACTACTCTTCTTCTGGTTTATTTTCCTCTTTATTCTCTTCTTCTTTTTTAGCTTCCTCTTCTTCTTTAGCAATAGTATCATAACTTTTAAAGTATATATTATCTTCCGTAATAGTATCTAAGTATAAAATACCTTTTTCCTTATCCATACCTAAAGAAGCATATATTTTATTATAGGAATTTAAATTTTTAATATTAACAATATCGATAATAACAGTATTGCCATCATTCATTTTTAAAGTAAAACGATTATTATCAATAATAGTACCATCAGTTCCTTTATAAGGATTATACTCTATTTCACTAATCATTTTAATAATATTATAATCAACTTTATTTAAACCTTTAAGTAAATCTTCAAAAATAGTATCTGGAGTGAAATTAATTAAGGTTGGATAACCATAATATTCATTATTTTGATCATCAATAGACTTTCCTGTCGTTGTAATATATTTACTATTATATTTATAATAAAATAGGATTTTAGATTCAGTTATATCAATGGTTACTTTACCTAATAAGTTTCTTTTAATTGAGACTTTTTCAATTATAGGATACTGAGTTAAGATGTTTTGCTTTCCCTTTTTAACATTTAATTTAGACATTTTAGGATAATTCTTAATGCCTAAAGTTTCAATTATTTTAACATCAGGAATTGTTTCATTACCATTAATATAGATATTTTTAATATAGAAGTTTTTAAGATAGATGATAGATAGAGTTAGCAAAAGAATAAAAGTTAAACATTTTAAGAGAAATTTAACTCTTAAACGTCTTTTTCTTTTATGTTTTGGTTGTTCTATCTTTTTCTCCATATTTATTACTCCCAATCTATAAATTCTTGTTCTATTAATAAATCAACATTGGTTTTAGCTAAGACGGTATCATGAACATAGTTTATTAATTTATATATATCACTGGCGGTGGCATTATTTTTATTAATAATGAAGTTAGCATGTTTTTCTGATACTTCGGCGCCACCTATTTTATAACCTTTTAAGCCGGATGATTCAATTAAACGACCAGCAAAGTCGCCTTCGGGATTACGGAAGACAGAACCTGCAGAGGCATATTCAAGTGGTTGCGTTTCAACACGTCTTTTTTGACGTTCTTCGATTAAATCTAAGGAACTTTGTTTATCGCCTTTCTTTAAGAAGAACTTAGCAGCGACAATAATATATTTTTTAGTTTCTTTAAACATTGTCATACGATAACTATATTTGATATCCTCATGTTCAATAGTTTCAAGTTCTAAGTTCTCATTAATAACGGTAACGGATGCAACATAATCCATAATACAGGAATTATATGCTCCGGCATTACCATAAATGGCACCACCAATTGTACCGGGAATACCAGAGGCGAATTCTAAACCAGTTAATGAACGATCAACTGCATCTTTAACTAAGGTTGGTAACATAACACCAGCTTCAGCATAAGCCATTTGTTTATCTTCTTCGATATTATAGCCATTTAATTTATTTAAACGAATGACTACCCCATCGTATTCACGATCATTTAAGACAATATTAGAGCCATTGCCTAAAATAAAATATTTAAGTTTATTTTCTTTGGTTATTTTTAGAATACTTATTAAATCTTTAATGGAATTGGGTGAAACTAAGTATTTGGCAGTTCCACCAATATGGTAAGTATTTAAATTTTTTAAGGTAGCATGTTCTTCAACAGTACCATATTTATTTAATTCATCGATCATTTTATCAAATCCTTTAATTTTTTATAAATTAGATCACTACTATTATTCATACTCATTTTAGCTAGATTATGACGCATTTTAGCATATTTTTCGGGATCTTTGAGTACTTCATTAATTGTACTGAGCAATTTAGCAGAAGTCAAATACTTTTCTTCAATTATCTCGCCACCACCATTGTTTTTTATTTCTAAGGCATTATAGTATTGATGATTATTAGCAACATATGGGGATGGAATAAAGATAGCTGGTAAATTTAAAGATAATATTTCACTCATAGTTGAAGCACCTGCACGAGTAACAATTAAATCAGCATTTTTAAGTAAAGCTGGTAAATTATCTAAATATGGTAATACTTTAACATTAGAAGGAAATTTTTTACCTTTGATGAATTCTTCATATAAGTCTTTACCAGTAATATATAATACTTCGTAATCTTCTTTTTTTACTTCATTAAGGAATTCAGTCATCTTTTCGTTTACAGTGGCGGATCCTAAACTACCAGCAACAACGACAACTAATTTTTTGTTTTTATTAAGTCCTAATTCTTTTTTATCCATTGGTGGTAACGATAAGGCATTCTCACCACAAGGATTACCAGAATAGAAGATATCACCTTTTACTTTAGTAAATTTATTCATTGTTTCTTTAAATGATACCCCAATTAAATCAACTTTATTTTGTAAAGCTAAATTAGATTTACCAGGAATACTATTTTGTTCATGAATAAAAGTTTTAATACCTAATTTATGAGCGGCTTTAATAACAGGATATGTAACATAACCACCGATACCTAAAACTAAATCAGGTTTAAAGTCTTGCATTAATTTAAGACATCTTTTATAGGCTTTATTTATTAAGAAAAGATTTTTAACATCTAGTAATAAATCTTTTTTAGAAAAACCATATATTTCAATTGGTTCGTATTTAATACCTCTTTTAGGAATAAGATCTTTTTCCATACGATTATGCGTACCAATATATAAAACATCAAGATCTTTTTCTTTTTCTTTAAATTTATTTATAATAGCTAGAGCGGGATAAATATGTCCACCAGTACCTCCAGCTGAGACGATAATTTTCATTGTATATCACCTATTATAATTATACTATAAGATTTAATTTTTTTGACTATTATAAATGTTTCCTATGTAAATAAAAAAGATGTTAAATTTAATTAGTTTAAATTTATACTTAAATTTGCTTTTTTAAAGCTTGAGTGCTAGTATACACTGCAACAGGGAGGGAAAATCATGAATGATAAGATAAATATTAATACATTAATTAACCATGTTACCTTCACTATTGATACTCTTTGTGATAAATATAATTATCCGCAAGAATTACTGGATTATCTTTATTTAATTACTTTAGGGATGATTTTAAAATATGGTGATGATTTTATTAGTGATATTTATGCCATAATTACTTGTACAAAATACAATATAACTACTAATTTAGATGATAAGTATTATATTAATCCAGTACATAATAACTATAAAACTAAATGGTTAGATTTATCTTGTGATTTTCCAACAATTAATATCCAAAATGAATTATTATTTAGAAAAATAGATAATTCTTTTATTAAAACTTTAGAATATTTAACTTATGAGTTAAATTTAATATTATTTAATAAAAATAAAAAATATTCTTTAACTGATAAGATTAAAATTAGATATGATTACTATAAGACAGGAATTATAGATAATAAAAACAATTATACAATTGATAAAGTATTTAATTTATTATCTGTTGAAGAGATTATAATGAATATTTTAAAACTTAGGGATATAAAGATTAAAAATAATAAAATTAATAATTGTTTAGTAAAACTTAATGATATTGATTTAGAAACATATAAAATAGAAGGTTTAGATATCTTAGTTAATCTATTTAGACCACTTTATGATTATCAAGAAACAAAAGAATTAATTAAAAATAATATTTTATTAAGTAATAATATCTTAGAGAAAGAATTTGATAAAGTATTAGGTAAAAATACTTATAAAAAGATTAGTAAGAGATTAGATGAATTAGAAAGTAAATTTAATAATAGTAAAGATAATATAAATTATTATATGCTTTCTATTGAATATATTGATATCAGAAATGGTTTTATTAATCGTTATATAAGAAAGAAATATTTAGAAAATAAAATATAAAAACATACACTCTCGTAAGTGTATGCTTATTTTTTGGCTTTTTCTTCTAAGTTATTAACATTTAAAATAGCTGTTTCAGATATTTCATAGAAGTCATCTGGTAATGGAGCAAATTCATTAGGATGATATTCTTTATTTAGGAATTTACGTAAGATACGATCAACTTCTTTATTTTCCATTGGTTTAGATAAGTAATCATCAAAACCGACACTTAAGTATTTTTCTTTCATTCCTTCAATAGCATTAGCAGTTAGAGCAACAACACGGGTTTTAAAGGAAGGAATTTCTTTTAGAAGATGTAGGGTTTCAGTACCACTCATTTTAGGCATCATATCATCCATTAAGATTAAATCATATATTTCACCATCTTGGATTTTTTCTAAACAGCTTATACCAGATGAACAAGTATCAATAATTAAGTTATATTTTTTTAATAGTCGTTCAGCAACTTTAATATTTAGTTCATTATCATCAACGATTAAAATACGTTTACCTGATAAATCTAATGGTTCTTTAGCAAAATCACTATTTAGATGATATCTCTTTTCTGGGATGATTTTTTGTTTTAAATAAACAGTAAATTTAGAGCCACTACCGAAGACAGATTGAACGATTATTTTACCATCCATCATCTCAACTAAGCTTTTAGTTATGGCAAGACCTAATCCTGCTCCTTCAACAGTTGTATTACGATCTTCTTCTAAACGTTCGAATTTTTTAAATAAACGATCAATTTTTTCTGGTTTAATACCACGACCGGTATCTTCAACAGAGAATACTAAAGAACATTCTTCATTTTTATTAATACAACTGACATTGAAGCTAATTGTTCCACTTTCAGTATATTTAACAGCATTAGTTAATAAGTTAGATAATATTTCTTTAACTTTAGATTTATCACCATATAAAGTATGAGGAATATCTGGGGCGATATTAACTTCTAATTCAATAGGTTTCTCCCCTATTCTTGGTTTAATTAGTTTAGCAATTAACTTACATTCTTCAACTAAATCGTATTCCGTATTAACGATTTCCATTTTATTGGCTTCAATTTTAGATATATCTAGAATACCATTAACTATTTCGAGTAGGTTTTGTGATGCTAGGATAATGTCTTTAGCATCTTGTTTAGCAGCTTCTAAAGTTTCTTCTTCTTTAATAGCTTCACTAAAACCAACAATGGCATTTAATGGCGTTCTTATTTCATGAGACATACTTGATAAAAAATCGGTTTTAGCAGCATTAGCTTTCTCGGCTTGATCTTTAGCTAAAGATATTTGTTCTAACATTTTGACATCGGGGTTTTCAATAGTAAAATACATAATCATATTAATATAAACAATAATAGCTGGTAGAACAACTAATGTTGGATCTACAGCTCTAACAATTAAAGCTACAATAAATAAGAAAAATAAAATAATAAATGGGGCATATTTCTTAGAAAAGACCCTTTTAATATTAATAAGAATAATAATTATAATAGCTAAGAAATAGATTAAAGCTATAAAATAGACAAAATAAGTAGCTAAACCTATAACACCCATTGTATTTCCTTGTTTAATTATTTCGATGGGTAAGAAAAACTCTATAGCAATACAAATAACGTCAAAAATTAAGGCGATATTTTTGATAATGTCATATTTATGAGAATTTTCGTAAGTTATATAAAAGATATAAAAGAACATTAATGTCGGCCATATAATGTAATGAATAAAGTCTATTTTATTAAGAATTTCAACGATAATTAAAGTTTGATTATTAAGATATAAACCAGTTATTAATAATTCAGCAATTACTAAAATAATATCAATAAAACTACTGATTATCATAAAACCATAGATTTTAGTTTCTTTTGATTCAATTCTTTTACGGGAAAAGAATAAAAGCATTAATAGTGTTATGCAAAATAATCCACATATTGTAAAATATAAACTACTCATTTGATACACTTCCTATTATATTTTAAGTATATCAAATCATTGACCTGGCGTAAACTTTTTTTATTTTTTTTTTAATGTGATTCCAGGAACAAAATTATTATTTTCATCTAGATGATATTCATTAATAACATTTTGGTTATTTGGAGAGAATAAAAATTTAGCTTCTTTTTCTGAATCATATGTAAAACCAAAGGCTTTAAATTTTTTTAGATAAGTATGATTAAGATATAAAGATGGATCTATATCAGATAATTTATCTCTTTTAATATTTAATTCTTCCCATAAATCGCGACGCATTTTAATCATTGATTTTTCAATTAACAAGCTTTGCATAACTAAACTTTTAGTTTGATCTATTTTAAGTGGTTTACCAAAGTAAACAATACATTTTTTATATAAGTGACTTTCTTTATTATGAATTTCTGGTATTTCAACATATTCAAAGATAGTTGGGATAACTACTTTATCAGTTATGGCACCAACTTTAGCTCCACCTATTTTAATTGTATGCATGGGGATGATTGGATGTAAATTCCAAGTTGCTTCACCAAAAATAATACCACATTGTCCAGCAAGCATTTTACTAGCTAACTCATATACACCATTTACTGATGATGCTTTACTACGACGATCAATAAAAGTAGCATCGGCAAGATAAAAAGCTGTTTTATGAACAAGAGATAAACAATCTGTAGCAACCATAACACTAGCTTTACGACCAAGATTTTCAAGGACCTCATGGGCTAAGAAAATATCATGAGAATTAGAATGATTGCATATAAAAAGCGCTTCATCGTTTTCGGGAATATTTTCTACTCCTCTAAGTTCATAAGGAAAGCTTCTTAAAAAAGGACAAATTCCTTTGATTAATTTTTTAGCTCTGATACTTTTTCTTTGTTCTTTTAATTCTTCACAATAATTTTTTAGTTGATGATAGTAATCTTGTTTTTGTGAAAGTGGTAAAGCTTCTAATTCATGATTTGATAAAGATAGCAAGTTTTCCATAAGTATCCCCCATTACTTGCTATATTTTACCATTAAATATTTATTTCAGCAATTTTTACATAAAAAAAGCTAGATTTACTAGCTATTATTCATTATTTATAGTCTTTTCAACTACTTCTTTAATTTTAGCTTCACTAAATGGTTTATTTAACATATCAACAATATCATAAGTAAATGCTTTATTAATTGCTTCACTTGATGAATCACCACTAACAATTGTGACTGGCATTTTACTTAATAAGTTATTTTCTTTCATGTAATCTAAGACAGCAAAGCCATCAACTTTAGGCATATTTAAATCTAATAAAATAGCTTTAAGACGATTATCATTTTCATGAGACTTAATGATATTTAAAGTTTCTTCTCCATCTTTAGCAAAAGCTAAATCATATTCTTCATTAAATATTTTTTTAACAAAGATTCTTATTACTTCAGAATCATCTGCTACTAAGATAATATCTTTATGAGATGTTTCTTTATCTTGATAAATAGATTCTGTACCACCTAAATATTCATTAACTATCTTTTTAACATTAGCAGCTTCTTCTAATAAAGAATCATAACTATCTTTAACATAGGCATAGTCATTAGCTTTACTTTTCATTTCATGTTCATAAGCTATTTCAGCTAATTTAAGAAAACCAAAATATTTACAATCACTCTTTAAAGAATGAACATAAATAGCATAATTAGGCATATCTTGATCTTTAAAGAATTTATCTATTTGGTCTAATTTACCATCTATACCATTTTTAAATTCAATTAATGTTTCATTATAAGTATCAATATCACCAAATAGTTCTAAACTACTATTAACATCAACACCATGTTCTTTTAAGTAACTAATATCTTTCATATAATCACCATAATCCTAACTTAATTTTATTACAATACATTTATTTATTCAATATTTTTTCTAAGATATTAAGGATAGTTTCTTCGTCAGCTTCTTTATTTAAATAAGCTTTAAAACCACTTTCTAAAACCATATCTTTAGCTATTTTATCTTTTTTAGATTTTAGTAAGACAACTGGCGTATTAAAGCCTTCTAAAGAAGTAATATTTTCCATTAATTCTTCTGATGACATATCAGATAATTTATTATCAATCATTATTAAGTCATATTTATTATCAATAACGTTTTCAATAGCACTAATACCACTATTTAAAGTAATAACTGAGCAATCATGAGATACTAATAATTTTTCTAGAGTATGATTTAAATTTTTATCTTCATTAACAATTAGAACTTTTTTAGTAGCAGTATCACTACTTAATTCAATAACTCTAGTATTAATTACTGATTTAATATCATTTTTTAGGGTGGTATTAGTTGAAGTACTAATTTTTTTATTTAAGAATTGTCTAATTACTCTTTCTAGTTCAGGTTTTTCGATTGGTTTAGCTAGATAGTCATTAAAACCAGTTTCTAAATATTCTTCTTTCATACCAGCGATAGCATTAGCAGTTAAAGCAATTACTGGAGTATTAAAATCTTTATTTTGTTTTAATCTTTGTAAGGTTTCTTTACCACTCATTTTAGGCATCATATCATCAAGGAAAATCATATCGTATTGTTCGCCTTTATTAATTTTTTCTAAACATAAGCCACCACTAGTACATGAATCAATATTGAAATTATATTTTTTAAGTAAAGTAATAGCTACTTTGATATTTAATTCATTATCATCAACGATAAGAAGACGAGCACCATTAGCATCGATAATTTTACCATCAGAAACAACTTCTTCTTTTTGTTTTGGTGGTTCAACAGCAATAATTCTTTGATCTATAGAAACGGTAAATTTAGAACCTTGACCATAAATTGATTGAACAACTATTTTACCATTCATTAATTCAACTAATTTTTTAGTTATAGCAAGTCCTAAACCTGTACCTTCGATAGTTTGTTGTTTTTCAACATCGAGTCTTTCGAATTTAGAGAATAACTTATTAATATTTTCTTCTTTGATACCAATACCACTATCTTCAACAGAAACAATTAAACGACAGACATTTTCTTTAATAACCGTTGATACAGTAAAATCGATAAAACCTTCTTTAGTATATTTAACAGCATTAGTTAAAATATTTAAATAGATTTGTTTTAGACGAGTAGAATCACCATATAAAACACGAGGAATTGACTGATCGATATTAACACGGAAATCTAGGCCTTTATCACCTATTCGCGCTTCAGTTAATGCAACTAATTCATCTAACATTGATTTAATATCATATTCTTTATTAATTATTTCTAATTTATTAGCTTCAATTTTGGAAATATCTAAGATACCATTAACTATTTCTAATAAATTATTTGAAGCCATTATAATATCATCAACTTTGCCACGAGCAGCTTCTGGTAAATCATCATCTTTTAATGACTCACTAAAACCAACGATAGCATTTAATGGCGTTCTTATTTCATGAGACATATTTGATAAGAAATCAGTTTTAGCATGGTTAGCTTTTTCAGCATTTTCTTTGGCTATTGATACTTGTTCAAGCATTTTAACATCAGGATTTTCTATCGTGAAGTACATAATAAAGACAACTAGAGCAAATGAAGTTGCTATTAAGTTAATACCAGGAAAAATAGCTCTAATAATTATAGATAATGCCATAAGAACAATTAACGAAACAAGAGGAATAGCTTTTTTCTTATCAATGCTTTTAAATTTCATTGCCATAAAGATAATATCAAGTATTAATTCAATACCACTAATTATGTATAATAAGTTTACCGCAAAACCATATGAAAAGGCCATTTCCCCATCATAATAGAAATCCAATGGTGCTATTGTTAATACTATAGTAGTGATTAAAAGATATAAGATAAAGACAACTTTGGGAAACTTTTTATTCTCGCCGATTGTAATATTATAAAAATAGACAAGGAAGAATGCTCCCCATAAAAAGATAGAAATTAACATTAGTCTAGAAATAATATAAATATAAAGGCTATGTTGGCTAAAGTTTTCAAATGATGATGATACACAAAGAAATTCTACTATTAAAGCAAAAAAAGTACAAAAAACAATTATTGTATATATTTTATTTTCTTTTGTCTTAATTCTCTCTTTAGAAAAATAAAAACATGATGCTAAAAAAATGAATAGAAAAGAACAAATTTCAAAACTAATGGCTATCATCATATTAATTACCCCTATCATATGTGTATATTATATCATAATATTTTAAAAAAAGTATTACTTATGTAATACCTTTTTCATAACCTTTTGATATAATTTTTTTTCTGATTGTTCTTTATTTTGTGATTCATTAACTATTCTTTTTAATTCTTTGATATCTATTTTTCCATTAGTTGGAATATAAGGAATTTCATCTATGATAACAAAATCAATTGGAATTTGATGTTCATCTTTAATATATTGCTTACAATACTTTTTAATTTCCTCTATAGAGACTTTAGCTGATGGATCTCTTAAAGTTATACAAGCTACAGGAACTTCACCTTGAGCATGTAATTCATCTTTAACACCAATAACAACACTTTTTTCTATTGCAGGGAAATTATTTAAAATAGACTCAACATATGATGGTAGGATTTTAAATCCTCCGTAATTAATAATCATTCTTTTTATACGATCAGTTATATAAATAAATCCATCTTTAGTAATATATCCTAAATCACCAGTATGAACCCATGTTTTACCATCGGAATGAGTTTTTAATACTTGTTCAGTTTCTTCTGGACTATTAAGATATTCACTCATTGCTGTTGGACCTTGAACACATACTTCACCTATTTCGCCATAAGTTAATTCTTCTTCGGAATCTGGATTAAAAACAGAAACTGTAGTTAGTGGTAATGGAATTCCAACACTGCCGACTTTATTACATTCATTAGAAACGTTAACCGTTACGCCTGAACATGTTTCTGATGAGCCATATCCTTTGGCGACTTTGTATATACAACCATGTTTTCTTAACCATTCATTTGATTTTTCTTCTAGTTTAGGATCCATTGAATCGCCACCAACAGTTGGAGCAACGATATATGATAAGTCTTCATTGGCTAGTTTTTTACTATATATTAGGTTTTCAAAATGAGATGGTGCTAATGTCATATGAATTGGTTTTTTCTTTATAAGAAGTTTAGGTAATTTTTTAGGATCAAATAATGGAACAAGATTAATTGTTATTCCTCTAATTAATGGAAGTAATGTTCCTGTACTTGCACCATAGATAATAAATAATGGCATAATTCCTAACCAAGTTTCACCACGTTTAAATTTTATTCCAGAATTTATACCTTGATATACAGAAGATAATACGGCTTTATCACTCATAACTACAGCTTTAGGAAATCCCGTAGTTCCACCACTGTGAACAATTAAAGCTGGACTGTCTTCAATGTATTCACTTTCAAGTGCTCCATGATAATCTTTACCACTAGCAACGAAATCTGTATAACGAGTAGTAAAACTATTATCTACTTTTTTAGTGATATTAAGTTTTTCGTAAAGTTTTATTAATCTCTCACTATTTAGTGGCCAATTCTTAACTGAATCTAATAAAGATGTAGAAATTATCTTAGTAGTTTTAGTGCCCTCACATGCTTTTTTAAATTTTCCACCAAATAAGTCAGTAATAATAACTATATTTGAACCATTGTCAGTTAAATATTTATGTAATCCTTCAACATTACTTCTTGGATCAATCATACTTGAAATTGCACCTATTTTGTTTAAAGCTAACATTACATATAAAGATTCAGGTGTTGTTAACATACCAACTGTAACAATCTCGCCTTTTTTAACACCATTAGCTTTAAATGCTGCCGCTAAACGATCTATGTTAGCAAATAGTTCACGATAAGTGATATTTTTACCATAGTATTCTAAAGCAATTTCATCTAAGTGTTCTTTATTGCTCTCGTAAACAACATCGTAAATCTTTTTTTTAGGTACTTGGAATGATATTTGTTCTTCGTTATACCATTTTAACCAAATTTTATCAAGACTAGGAT
Organism: uncultured Bacilli bacterium; assembly: GCA_947585595.1. GTDB lineage: Bacteria > Bacillota_I > Bacilli_A > RF39 > UBA660 > Coprovivens. Next base: position 23,477 of record CANPXB010000011.1, on the reverse strand, counting down.
ATCCAACAGGTGGTCCTTGTAATTCGCCGTTGGCCATTTTTCTTAAATATAGATTTCTTAAATTATCTTCTTTTTCTGATAATTCAGCTATTTTACTTTTTAAATTTATTAATTCTTGTTTTTCCATAGTGAGCCCCCTAAATTGTTTTTTATTTTATCTTATTTTCCATTATTTAGCAATTTTTTCAAGCTTTTTCAATTATTTTTATAGCTACTTTAATACCATCGACAGCTGAGGATGTAATACCGCCAGCATAGCCAGCACCTTCACCACAAGGATAGATACCTTCAATATTAGACATTAAGTCTTCGTTTCTAACGATAGTTACAGGTGATGATGAACGAGTTTCAACACCGGTTAAAATGGCATCTGGATTAGCAAAACCTTTTAATTTTTTATCAAATGATAAGATACCTTCTTTTAATGTACTAGAGATAAATTCTGGTAATATATCATTTAAATTACATAAGGTATATCCTGGTTTATATGATGGAATAACAGAACCTATTTTGGTACTAGGAACATTATTTAAAAAGTCCTCTACTCTTTGAACTGGAGCATTGTTATTAGCACCACCTAAGATATAAGCTTTATGTTCTAAATCTTCTTGAAAATACATACCTGCTAAAGGATCATTACCTTTAAAGTCAGTAGTCATAATATTAACTAGTAAGGCACTATTAGCATTTTCTTTATCTCTTTTATATGTTGACATACCATTAGTAACAATAGATTCACCAGTAGATGCGGAAGCAATTACTTCGCCACCAGGACACATACAGAAAGTATAGCAACTACGTTTAGCACCATGATAAGCAAATTTATATTCGGCGGGTGGTAACTTAAGTTCAGTTATCGTACCATATTGAGCTTCATTAATAAAATCTTGTTTATGTTCAATACGAACACCAACCGAGAAATTTTTTCTTTCAATTTTTATTTTATTATCTAAAAGCATTTTATATGTATCACGAGCACTATGACCAATAGCAAGGACTAATGTATCAGTTATAAACTCATTCTTATTACATATTACTTTAATTAAATTCTCACCTTTTTGAATATTAGTTAATTTATTATTAAAATAATATTTCCCACCTTTAGATTCAATATATTCACGAATATTTTTTAATATTTCAACTAAGTTATCGGTACCAATATGAGGTTTATTAGAATATAAAATATCTTTAGGAGCACCAAATTCATAAAAGTAATTTAAAACTTTTTTAATATATGGCGAACTAATACCAGTTGTTAATTTACCATCAGAGAATGTTCCAGCTCCACCCTCACCAAATTGGACATTACATAGTTCATTTATCTTACCAGTTTCACGATATTCTTTAACATATTTTAATCGTTCATCAACTTTAGAACCTTGTTCAATAATAATTGGTTCATATCCATTATCAACTAAAGTTAATGCACAGAATAGTCCAGCTGGACCAGATCCGACAATAACTGGTTTATAATTAGATTTTCTTCTTTTAATAATTTTTTCTTCTTCAGGGTAATCAATATGTTTGAATTTAGGATACTTAGTTTCATCTTTAACGGCGAAATCAATAGCATAAGTATAATGAACATTCTTTTTATCACGAGCATCAATAGATTTACGAACGATATTAGCACTTATAACATCTTCAAGTTCAACCCAGTTTTTAAGTAATGTTCTTCTTACTAGTTCATTATCTTCAATATCGCGATATACTTTTATATTGTCTAATCTAAGCATACTTATCACCCTACTTACATTATTTTACCATATTTAGTTGAAAAAAGAAGTATTTTTACTTCTCTTTGTTAGATACGATAGTACCAATTTTATTACCTTTAATAACTTTTTTTAAATTACCTTTTTCATTAATATCAAAAACGATTATTGGAATATCATTATCCATACATAGAGATGTAGCAGTTGTATCCATAACATTTAATTTTTGATTTAGGACTTCTAAGTAACTTATTTCTTCGATTTTTTTAGCATCTTTATATTTTTTAGGATCTTTATCGTAAATAGCATCAACATTAGTTGCTTTAAGTAAGGCATCAGCATTTATTTCAGCAGCACGTAAGGCAGCGGCAGTATCAGTACTAAAGAATGGTGAACCAGTACCACAACCAAAGACAACAACACGATTATTACTTAGATGTTTTAAAGCACGATCTTTAATATAGTATTCAGCTATCTGACGCATTTCAACACCAGTTTGAACTCTTACTTCAACATCTAGTTGTTTAAAAGCATCACCTAATGCTAAAGCATTCATGGTTGTTCCTAACATACCAATATAATCAGAAGTACAACGATCCATTTGCTCATTACTTCTTCCGCGCCAGAAGTTACCACCACCAACAACGATCCCTACTTCGACTCCTAAAGTAGTTATTTCTTTTATTTCATGACAGATATCTAAGACTTTAGTAAAATCAATACCAAATTCTTTAGAACCAGCTAGAGATTCACCACTTAATTTTAATAAGATTCTTTTATATTTCATTATTCCCTCCAAAAAAAAGACTTATTACCAATAAAGATAATAAGTCTTAAATAAAAGTAATGATGAAGATATTAAATAAGTATTTTTTAACATAATCATCACTTCCTTAAGTAATATCATACTATAAATAAAGTATTTATTCAATTATTTAAATTGAAATTTAGGTACAGTATTTAAGTATGCATTACGATGAGTAGCATATCTTAAGGCGTCTTTACTATAACCCATATTTCTAAGTTCTTGTTTTTCAGTATCAGATAATGATGTAGCACTATTATAAGCATCAATAGATACTTCATAGTTATCACTATTTGCCATAATACCACTTAGATTTAAAGCATCAGTTAAATTAGCTTTACGTTCATCATCTGGGAATGATAACCATACTGATTCGTCTGTATAACGATCAACACCATTATAAGCAAATGAATTTTCATAATTACTACTATAACCAGATAAATTATTTAATCCAGTATTATATCTAGTATCTAAAGCTACACAACTATTTTTAATACTATCTACTAAGTCACCATATAGATTAACTTTTTGAACTGTACCATTAATAGTAAAGATAGCATATACTTCATTACTATTAACAATAATTGTTGGATATGATACATTATAGCCATATTCACTACTAATAATACTATAGATATTAGATGCTAATGATGTTTTTAAATTTCTTGATAAAGTTCCACAAGCAAATAAAGTATAAGCATCAATTGCTGGTTTATTAGTTAAATTATTATTACAGAATGAATTGCTATAGTTATTATTAACTGCATTAGTATAATTAGCATATAAAGAATCGATATCTAAAGATAATACTTCATCTTTAGTAGTATTTGTGTAATACAATGGATCTAAGTAATATGCATTTAAAGCATTTGATAATTCAATTGCTTTTCTTACTTCATCTTCAGTTACATAAGATTCACCATAACGATTATATCCTTCAAAATAATCTCTAATATCTACACCATCTTGTACTTTAATATCACTTCTGTCTTCCCATGTTTCAGCATCACCAACTATGTTACTAGCAGGTACATCAGCATGAGCTACGGTTGGAGCTCCAACGATTAAAGCAGCAATTAAGGTTGTAGTAGTAGCTATTTTAGCAGCACCAGTTAATAATGTTGATTTAGATGCCTTTTCTTTTAATTCTTTAATTCCCATTATAAAACCCTCCGTTTATAGCTTAGATTATATTCTTTAATGGTTTTATTGTCAAATTTTTTAAGTGTTATTTAAGCAATAAAAGAATCAGGTTTAATCCTGATTAATTTATTTTAAGCTAATGTTAGTTTTGGATCATCATCAACTGGTACATAAGTAGAAAGATAAGCACCACGTTCTAAGGTATTATAATCGTTATTTTCCGCATTATAAGTAACGATGAAACTACCTTTCAAACAAATAGCTTTAGCGCCCCAACTAGTAACAATAATTACATTTTCTGGTACTTCAGTTAATACTCTTGGTTCAGCTTCTGGAACATAAAATGGTCCATCTTGGTAATACATTTGAGCAAATTTAATCGCTTTAACAACATATTCTTCATTTGAAGTACTTGAGATATTGGTAACAACGATATCAGCAACAATATCACCAAATTCATCAGGTCTTTCACCCACAGTAGCTGTTTCTTCACTTAAGATGTATTCACGACCATCAACAATGGTTTTTAATACAGTATGAACAACTTCACCTGGGGTACCTCTTCTAGCACTAACTTTTCCTTTCTTACATGCTACATGTTTTTTGTCTTCGCTTATTGTAGCTAGATAAGCACCAATTTCAGCATTAGGGATAACACGACATTCAATTTCTAAATCCCCATACTCTTCTGGATGAGCACTTTTTAAAATTACTTTTTCTGTCATTTAAAACACTTCCTTTTCTATTTACAGAAAAGTGATGACTTAAATGATAAGAAAGAAGTTTTTTAGGGAATAAAAAACAAGACTTTTACTTATCATAAAAGTCTTGTTCATTTAAATATAATCCGGACAATGTCGAAGTGACGAACTATATCGTATATTACGAGAACTACTCCCTTTTCTGTATGTCCGATTATACTATAAAAAAGGTGGGTAGTCAAATTCTTCTTAATATTTTGTTAAAAACTAATTAATATCCTTTAAATAGATGTTCATTTTATTTAAAAGAGAATATATTTTTTCAACAGGGACACCTAAGACATTATAAAAACTACCTTCGATGTGATCAATAAAATTAGAAGCAATATTTTCAATGATAAAACCAGATGATTCTAAAATACCCTCTTCATGAGTTAGATAAAAATCGATATCTTCATCAGTAATTGGTTTAAAATAAACAATTGATTCTTGATAATCAGTTATAAGTTCACCGGTATCTTTGTTTTTAAGAGCGATACCAGTTATTACTTTAGCAAAGTTATTAGAACATGATACTAAGTTCTTTTTAGCTTCTTCTAAAGACTTAGGTTTTTCACAGACTTGATTATCAATTAAAACTATACAATCTAAAGCAATAATAATTCCTTCATTAACTTCGTTTTCAATACTTAATACTTTTTGTTTAGCAATATCCATACAGTATTCATAAGGATCTTTTTTATCGGATATTTCATCACATAGAGGTTTAATACTATCATGTTTTAACATAACACGATCTAAGATACTTCTTTTATATTTAGAAGTACTAGCTAAAGTCAACTTCATATAATCATTCCTTTTCTTATTTATTTTATCATTTTTTCTTTTTTACTAACAGCTAAAATAATTCCAATGGAAATCATACTTACTAGTAAGCTACTACCGCCATATGATAAGAAAATACAAGTAATACCAGTAGTAGGAATTGTTCCAGTGACAACTAAGATATTTAAAATAACTTGTAAGATGATACCAAACGATAAACCAAAGACTAAGTATTTTTTAAATAAATCTGTTTCATTTAAAGCGATTTTTATCGAACGATAAAAGATAATAAAGAATAAAGTAATAACTAATAAGACACCTAGAAAACCAAATTCTTCAGCGATAATACTAAAGATAAAGTCAGTTTGGGGTTCGGGAAGATAGAAGTTTTTTTGAATAGATTTACCAAAGCCTTGTCCTAGTAAACTTGAGGGACCGATAGCATATAAACTTTGAATTATTTGAAAACCGGATCCTAGTGGGTCACTCCAGGGATTAAGATAAGAGATAATTCTTTGTAGACGATATGGAGCAATAGCAATTAAAATAACAATGCCAACTAAACCAATAAGACCAATTTTAATAAAGAAACCAAGTTTTGGACCAGAGATAAAGATAAGACCAATTAAAGTTAAAATAATAACCATAGCGGTACCAAAGTCTGGTTCTAACATAATAAGTAAAAAGAATAAACAAATAATTAAAAATAAGGGTAATAAACCTTTTTTAATGTCTTTGATATCTTTATTATTATGAGCTAGATACTTAGAAGTATATATTATTAAACCAATTTTAGAAAATTCAGATGGTTGAATACCTAAAGGACCAAGACCAAACCAACTACGTGAACCATTTCTTACTTTACCAATACCAGGAATTAAAACTAAGACTAATAAAATAAAACATAAGGATAAAATCTTATTAGCATATTTTTCATAAAGATGAGGATCGATTTTAAGAAGAAGATAAATAATAAATAAGCCAATAAGGAAAAAGATAAATTGGGATTTAACATACTTAAAAGAATCATGATATTTATATAAAGCCCAAACATTACTAGAAGAATAAACCATTAAGATACCAAATAAGATTAAGATAATAGTTGAAAACAATAAAGTCTTATCAAATTTCATTAAATCACCTATTAAATAATATTAATATAAAAGAAAAAAAATAATATTTTTACAATATTACTTTTTAGATGATTTAGGTTTATTAATAATATTAACACTAAATAAGATAAGTATAACTAAAGCAAGACCAGTAATGATAAGAATGATAAAATGAGATTCGTGCTCATAGAAGATATTATCAGTTAAATAGATATTATAAGTATAGATAATATTACCATCGACTAGGATATCTACATAACCAAGATTATCCCCTACTTTATTATCTGTTGTTATAGTATCAACTAAATTATAGTCATAAGTTATTTTATCTTCGTCTGATTCTAAGATAGTAGCAATAATATCTTCATTAGCAATAACGGCATATTCACTTGTTGTACCACCAGTTACGGAAATAGTTTTAAGTAAAGATCCTTTAGGAACAATGGTCTTTTCAATAAATTTTTGGGTACTAACATAATCATAGATTTTATGAGTTTCTAAGATGGCTGTACTATAATAGGAATTAACCTCAGATTTACAAACGATTAAGATATATTCAATACCATTTATTTTAGCTGTTGATGCTAGTAGTAAACCAGCTGGTAAAGTAAAACCAGATTTATTACCAGTAAGTAAATTAGAATCTAAGCCATGGAAGGTTTCAATAGCACCAGTATAATTAATGACTTCAATACCATTTGTCATCCTATAAGTTCTAGTACTAAAAATCTTTTTAAAATCTTTATTAGATAAAGCTTCTTTTAAAAATAAGGCCATTTCACGAGCAGTAGAGATATTACCTTCATCACCACCATAGGAATCAGTAAATGTTGAATTAATCATCCCAAGTTTTTGAGCTTCTTCATTCATTAATTTAACAAAGTTTTCTTCATTACCACCAATATGATTAGCTAAAGCTAAAGCGGCATCGGCACCAGACTTTAATAAAGCACCATATAATAAATCACGATATGTTACTTTATCCCCTACTTCTAAACCACATATAGTATAACCCCATAAATTATAGATATCAGCTTGTTTAATAGTTATTTTTTGATCTAAATTCTTAATACGATTCATGGCTGTATAAGCAGTCATCAGTTTAGTTAAACTAGCGAGTATTTCCTTTTTATCAGGATTCTTTTCATAGATAATCTGTTTAGTATCAGCATTCATTAAGACAACGCCATCAGCAGTAACATCAACTGGTAGCTCTTTAGCTTTACAAGGAATTAAAAGAATAAAGAAAAGAACAAAAAAATAAATTAATTTCTTCATTTAATCACTTCCTTGCTACTTTAAACATTTTAACAAATAATAATAGTTTATTCAATGTTATAGGTATTTAAAAGATAATTTTTATCATATTATTTAGGGGTGATTAGATGTTTATTAAAGATAAACAATTAAGAATAAAGATTATCTTATTTAGTATAGCTTTTATTTTATTAATTATTTTAATAAGAATATTTTGGATTCAAGTATTTAGTTATAATAAATTAAATAATTTAGCTAATTCCTTATGGCATCGTAATTTACCAATTACTGCTGATCGTGGAAATATATTAGATCGTAATGGAAAAGTATTAGCAACTAATATTACCACGACTACTTTATATGTTGTACCTAATCAAATTAAAGATAAAGAAAAAACAGCTAAGAAATTAAGTGAAATACTTAATGCTAATTATGATGATATATTAAAACATTTAAATAAAAGAACTTCATTAGAGAAAATAAATCCGGAAGGAAGACAATTAGATAGTGAAATAGCGGATAAAATAAATAATCTTAATATAGATGGTTTATATTTAATGAAAGAAGCTAAAAGGTATTATCCATATAATGAGGTTTTAGCACATGTATTAGGTTATGTAGGAATAGATAATCAAGGATTATCAGGTTTAGAGTTAAAGTATGATGAATATTTAACAGGTAAAGATGGTTCAATTAAGTATACTTCAGATGGTAAAGGTAATCGCTTAAATAATTTAGAGATATATGAACAGGCGCAGAATGGAATGGATATTACTTTAACAATTGATATAGATATCCAGTTGGCGTTAGAAAAGGAATTAGAAAATGCAACTAGTAAATATAATCCGGAATCAGCTTTAGCAATTGTTATGGATCCGAATACGGGAGAAATCTTAGCAATGGGTTCAAGACCAACATTTGATTCTAATAATTATCAAGATTATGATTTAGAGACCATTAATCGTAATTTACCGATTTGGAAGAATTATGAGCCAGGATCAACTTTTAAAATATTAACACTCGCAGCATCTTTAGAAGAAAAAACGGTTAATTTATTTACTGATACCTACTTTGATGGTGGTGGGATAAATGTTGAAAATGCCCGAATCAAATGTTGGAAAGCAGGTGGACATGGAGCCGAGACTTTCTTACAAGTAGTCGAAAATTCATGTAATCCAGGATTTGTGGTAATGGGTCAGAGGCTTGGAACAGAAAGATTATATAATTATGTTAAAAAATTTGGTTTTATGGATAAAACAGGAATTGATTTAAATGGAGAAAGTAAAGGTATTATGTTTAAACTAAAAGATATTGGGCCAGTTGAACAAGCAACTATTTCTTTTGGACAAGGAATAAGTGTTACCCCTATTCAACAAGTTACGGGAGTATCTGCAGCAATAAATGGTGGGATTTTAAATAAACCATATGTTGTTAAATACATTACTGAACCAGAGACTAAAGATATTATTTTAGAAAATAAAACAACTAAAGTAAGACAAGTTATAAGTAGTGAGACATCAAAGTTGGTGAGATATACTTTAGAAAGTGTTGTAGCTAATGGGACTGGTAAAAATGCTTATATTGAAAATTATAGAGTTGGTGGTAAAACAGGGACTGCTCAGAAAGTTAATAATGGAACTTATATGACAGGAAATTATATCGTTTCTTTTATGGGATTTTTTCCAGCTGATAAACCAGAATATGTCGTATATGTAGCGATTGATAATCCCAAAGGAATAACCCAATATGGAGGAACAGTATCAGCACCTATTGCTAAAGGAATAATGGAAAATATCATAAGTATTAAAAAGATAAAACCAGCTAGTGAAGTTATACCTAGAGAATATACATGGTTAGATACTAAATATGTAAAAGCACCTAATGTTTTAAATTTAACTAAAAAAGAAGCTTCTTCATTACTTAAAGGATTTAAAGTAGAATATAATGGTAATGGAAATAAAATAATATATCAAGATCCAGAACCTGACATATATATTAAAGAAAATGGAACAATAAAAATAATGTTAGGTTAATTGTCTATTAATATGTCAATTTTGGATATATATTAACTTAAATTATATGAATTGTAGTATAATTTTTGATAGAAAGAGGTGTTTTTATGCTCGTTTTAGCTAAGGCAGCTATGGCTATGATGCTAGGATTTATTCTTTCAATTATTGCTGGGCTTGTATTAATACCTATATTAAAAAGATTAAAAATTGGTCAGAATGTTAGTATGACTGTTGGTGAAAGACATTTAAAAAAGAATGGTACTCCTACTTTAGGAGGAATAATATTTATAATACCAACGATAGTTACATTATTACTTTTAAAATTTAAAGGTAGTATTGAATTATCTTATAACTTACAAATTATATTAATAGTATTTGCTAGTTATGGACTTTTAGGTTTTGCTGATGATTTTGTTAAACTTAAACGTCATAATAATGAAGGATTAAGTATTTTATTTAAATTATTATGTCAAACAGCAATTGCTTTAGTATTTTTCTATATTTATATAACTAATGGTGGTTCTCCTACTTTAGAGATATCAGCATTAGGACTTGATATTGATTTAAGATGGTTTTATGGTTTATTTATTTTATTCTTATTAGTTGGGACATCTAATGCCGTTAATATTACTGATGGTTTAGATGGTCTAGCCACTGGATTATCAGCTATTGCTTTTGTAGCTTATGGAATGCTGGCGATGAATGCTAAATGGATGATAGGAAATCAAGAAGTTGCAATATTCTGTTTTGTCTTAGTTGGTACTTTATTAGGTTTCTTATTCTTTAATTCTCATCCAGCTAAAATATTTATGGGTGATACTGGATCTTTAGCACTTGGTGGGGCTTTAGCAGCGACAGCTATATTAACTAAGCATGAACTTTCATTAGCATTAGTTGGTGGGGTTTTTGTAATAGAGACATTATCATCATTAATTCAAATGATATCAATTATTTATTTTAAAAAGAGAATATTTAGAATGGCACCATTACATCATCATTTTGAACAATTAGGATGGGCAGAAAGTGATATTGTTAAAGTATTCTATGTAGTTGGTTTGTTACTGGCTATGGCTGCTATTACATATGGTGTTTGGTTATAGAAGAATCGTTTTAGATTCTTTTTTTTATTAAAAAAAATTCTAGTTATGACTAGAATCTATTTTAGTTAGTTTAGCAATGAAGAAACCTTCATAATACTTAGTAGGCATGATAGTTAGCACTTCATTGATAGTTGATGGTAATAAAGGAATACTAGATATACCAGTTAGATTTAATTTAACTAATTTGATATTAGGATATTTATTTAAGATATAATTAATTACTTCTTCATTTTCACTTTTTAAAATACTACAAGTAGAATAGATTAATGTACCATTTACTTTTAAATGTTTGATTGCTTCTTCTAATAATTTTTTTTGCATAATAGAAGAATGATTTACTAAGTCTTCATTAAAATACTTAGGATTTATTTCGTCTTTAATTAAAGTACCACTACCACTACATGGAGCATCTAAAAGAATTTTGTCAAACATAAAGTATGAATCAAGATTACTAGCATCAAGATTTAAGACAGAGACTTTTTTCGTACCTTGTAATGCTAAATTATATTTTAGTTTTTCTGATCTTATCTTATTCTTTTCAATAGCCGTAATCATGGCTTTATTATTAGTTAAAGCTGCTAATTCAGTTGTTTTACCTCCAGGAGCAGCGGCCATATCTAAGATAAGATCTTTTTCTTCTACGTCTAAAAATAAAGGTGGTAACATTGAAGATAAACTTTGTAAATAGATCTTACCTTCTTGATAAAGAGATAAGTTTCTTAAAGTATCTTCATTAGGATTAGTTATAATTAAAGCATTAGAATACCAATCAACTGTTTCATAAGTAATATTATTTTCTTTTAAAATACTTATAACTTCTTCAAGATTAGATTTGATAGTGTTAACTCTTAAGGTAACGATTCGTTTTTGATAACCATTAATAATTTCAGATACGATATCTGCACGATAATAAGTATTTAATAATTTGTTTAAGAATTCAGGAATCATAAGTCACCTCTTACTAATAAATTATAACATAAAAGAAGTAGATTACTCTACTTCAAGATAAAATATAATAATACTAAGATACCTAAGGCGATACGATACCAACCAAAGACTTTAAAGTCATGTTTACGAATATAATTAATTAAGAATTTAATAATTAAAATACTGACAATAAAAGCGATTAAGCAACCTACTCCTAAGATAAGTAATTCACTAGTAGTAAAAGTAAAACCAACTTCTAAGATGTATTTAACGAGTTTTAGCATAGATGCTCCAGCCATAACTGGGATAGCTAAGAAGAAAGTAAATTCAGCAGCTACACTACGTTTTAAACCTAATATTAAACCACCTATTATAGTTGCTCCACTACGAGAAGTACCAGGAATTAATGATAGTAATTGAAAACCACCAATACCTAAGGCTTGCTTATAAGTAATATCATTTAACTCTTTAGTTTTACCAGTACCTAAACCTTTACTTTCAATAATAATAAAGGCAAGGCCATAAATAATTAACATTAAAGAAACAACAACACTATTATATAAATGTTCATCTAACCAATCATCAAATAATAAACCAATAATAGCAGCAGGAATACAAGCAACTAATATTTTACCCCATAGGTTCCAAGTATTTTTTCTTCCTTTTTTACTTTTACCAAAACCAAAGGGACATATTACTTTAAAATACATGATTACAACAGCTAAGATAGCACCTAGTTGAATAACTACTTCAAATAACTTATAGAATTCATCAGAAACATTTAAATTAATAAATTCATTTAATAAAATCATATGACCTGTTGAAGAGATAGGTAACCATTCTGTTATACCTTCAACTAAACCAAATAAAATAGCTTTTAAGATTTCAATCATTTATTATCACCTAGTTAATTATATCATAATAAATAAAAATTATTATAAATAAAAAGTAAGGATTAACCTTACTTATATTATTTAACCACTATATGGATAATTAGATGTTTCAGCTAACATAGACATGATATCGTAGATTGTTCCATCACTACTTTGAGCAAAAGTTGTTTTGTAACCACCTACACCACTTTTACTACTAGCTTCAATATTAGTATAGAATTTAACAATATTAGTTAAACTACCTACTTGACCATAAGATTTTATATCATTTTTAGAGGCAGCATATAATATTGGGGTATATTCAACAGTACCATCTTCCATTAAATATAATAAAGTATCATAGCTTATATCTAGACCATAACCAGTATAAATAACATCTATTACTTTTTTATTAAATGTTACTTTTTGTTCAGTTGTTTTAACGGTGATTGTGGTATCACCAGCATTTTTGATTTGTTCTGCTTCTAAATAAATCATAATACTTTTACCATCTGCACTAAGTTCTGTATAAGCAAGCTGTCCACCGGCATTGATAGTATAGTCATAATTACTATCACAATTACTACATTTACTAGGATCAAATGGTAGGGTTAAATTTGTTGTAGGAGTTTCTTCTTTAACTGGTGTTTCTTCCTCTTTTTTATCTTCTTTATTTTCTTTATTATCTACAACTTGAACTTCTTTATTAGATAAACCAAATAAACCTTTATCATAAGCTATATAACAACATAAACCGACAATAATTATAAGACATATTATTAAGCCAATACTAGAACCTCTTTTTTTACTTTGATTCATATTGTTTTCATTATTTTCCATATTATCACATTCCTTCTCTTCCTATTATAATTAACTTACTACTTTAAAACCTAATTCATCTATTTTAGCATTAATTACTTGATCATCTATTTCTTTTTCAGAAGTAATTATAGCTTCTTTTTTAGCAAGATTTACTTTTACTTTAGATACACCTTCAATATTTTCTAAAGCTTCAGTTACTTTTTTAACACAATGATCACAATGCATTCCTTCAATATTAATTACCTTTTTTACTTTTTTACTAAACATATAATCAGGACCTTTCTAATTTTTTCTTTGTACATATCTTCATATATACAATTAATATTATAATCACTATGATAAAGATTGTCACGATACTTATAATATTATCTTTAATAAATGTCAAAAGATTAAACTTGATTTGTTCATTTAAATAGATTTTATCTTCTTTTAATAAATTATTATCATAATAGTATTTAATAGTACCAATTAAAGATTTCTCTTTAGTTTTATAAGAAATAGTATCTAAACCATCATATTCAATTTTTAATAATTCTTTATTATAATCACTAGGTAAAAATAAAGTAACATCTTCTAAAGCTTTAAGATTATAAGTTTTAGAGTCACCATATTTAACTTTAATAGTTTTAACTACTTCATCTTTTTTAATTAAAGTAATATTATTATAGTTTTCATCAATAAATTTAATTAAATCAAGAGCATCAATAATATTATATGATTTATTATCAATTCTTTCGGCATTTAATAAAACCATTAAGTAATCATGATTATCGGAATTAAATAAAGCACTAATACAAACACCTGCTTCTAAAGTAAACCCAGTTTTACTACCTAAGATTCTAGAAGTATTAATGCCATTACTACTATATGATCTTAAAGTAGAATAAACAGCTAAATTATTAGATAAAGTATATTGCTTAGTAGTATATATTTCTTTAAATAATGGATTTTTTAAACAATATAATAAGAGATTTAAGACATCTTTAGCACTACTTTGATGAGTAGGTGCATCTAAACCAGTTACATTAACATAATGAGTTTTAGAAAGTCCTAATTCAGTTGCTTTAGCATTCATCTTTTTAACAAAGTTATTGACTGAACCACTCGTTGAAACAGCTAGAGCAATAGTAGCATCTGCACCAGATGGTAAGATAGAAGCATATAACAAGTCTCGATAAGTAACAACATCCCCGACTTTTAAACCAGCAATAGATGCATCCCATCTAACTTGATTTAACATTTCTTTAGTAATTGTTACTTTCTCTTCTAAGTCTTTAATATTTTCAATTGCGGTTATAGTTGTCATTATTTTAGTTAAAGAAGCAATACTAGTTACATCTTCACTATTCTTTTCATAGATAACTTCATTAGTAGTTAAATCATAAATAATAGCTTTTTTAGAATTTATTTCGGGGTATGTAAGAGCTTTAATCGATATAGGAAGTAATAAAATAAGAAGATATAATAAGTACTTTTTCATATAACATCTACTTTCTAGTCTTATTAATTTTATCAAAAAATAAGTAGATTATAAATAGTTTTATAATCTACTTTTAGTTTATTTTATAAGACTTCTTAAATTCTTAGTTTTAATATATATTTCTTTAGATGGATAGATATCTAAATGATAACCATTACCAACAGCATAAGCAGAATCAGTTATGTTTAAGTTTCTCACAGGTATTTGTTCAAGAGTTATCTTACCTAATTTAGTTACTTCTTCATAAGTAATAGCTAACATCGCAAAATAGATGCGTTGATAATCATAATAATCTTTATAAGAAACACGACCATCTTTTCTAGCAGCATCTAAATTAGTTTGAAAACGCTCTAAACGTTCTTCAAATTCTTGAAGACGCATAATAATTATTTTCATACGACCTAAACGGTCTCTTACTTCAGGTATTTTAGGTAAGGAAATACCATAAAAGAGTCCTAATTTATCACCAGGTTCAGCAAAAGTAAACTTAGGTAAGATAATTTGTCTTCCTTTACTTACTTTAATACTACTTTCACCAATTATTTCATGTTCAGCAAACATAACCAATCCCCCTTTCTTATAGTTAAATATTTTAACTTAAGGGGGTATTAATTGTCAAAAATACATCTATTCTTGGTATTTAATATTTTCTAAATTTAGGAGTTTCTTTTTAATATCTAACCCTACTCTAAAACCATTTAATTTATTATTATGACCTAAGATACGATGACATGGTATATAAATTAATAAAGGATTATTACTAATAGCATGACCAACTGCTTGATAAGATATATTCTTTAAGTTATATTTTTTTAAATATATATCACCGATATCTTTGTAAGTCATACTTTGACCATATGGTACATCTTTTAATATAGACCATATAGCTTTTTGAAACTCAGTACCTTCTAATTTATAAGGTATATTGATATTAGGTATTTTTTGATTAAAATACATATCAAAATATTTAAGACATAATTTAAAAATATCTAAATTATTATTTATTAAATAATTATCTTCTTTTAATTCACTAGTTAAAATAATCTTAGTAAGATAGTTACCATCACTTATAAAGATTAAATCCCCTATTGGGGACTTATATAAATATTTATACATGTACTTTTAATTTTTTAGGTTTTCTAATTACTCTTAAGAAGATAAAGACGAATAATAATCCAACTATTAAGCCAATAATAAACCATGGTATATTAGTACTCTTATATTCTACTTGTTTAATAATATCTTTATTATTTAATTTACAATTAGTTAAATCTTTTTCTTCATTTATTTTATTTACTAAGTTACAATAAACATTATTATCTTGATAAGCCGTTATAGTATCATTAAGATTATCTTTTACTTCATTATCATAACCTACTAAGTAATTAGAACCTATTACTATTAAAGGATATTTATTTTGTTTAATATCTAATTCTTGCTTTAAAGATTTAATAGTATCTTTATTATCTTTAGAATCTAAATAAGTTACTTTAAGATTAACTTTATCTTTTAAATAATTATTTAAGTATTCTTTAACTTCATCACATTCAGAACAATTTTTCTTAGTAAAAACAAAGACTTCTAATTGTTCATAATCATCAGCATTAGTAGCTAATGCTAATGTAGTTATAGGTAATAACATTAACATTATAATTAAGGTATATATAAAATTTTTCATAAAACAACTCCTAAAAATAAAGGTGTGATATAGCATCACACCCTCATTATAACATTTTTTTAAACTTTTATTATAAAAAACAAGATTTATTCTGAAAATCTTGCTTTTTATTTTTATAATTGTGGAATTTCTGCTTCAATAGTGAATTTTATTCTTGTTCCACTACCTGGGGTTGTTTCTTCTGTAGTTGAATTTTCTTTTAGATATACATCTTTTAATGTTTGAGGTCTTCTTGATAGAATATGAATGCTTTCAAATTGATTTTGCGTATCATTATATTCTACAGCTATTGTAATGTTTTCTGTTATATCAACATCGATATCTGCTCTATTGCTTGAAGCATCTTTTAAGATTTTAATTGCGTAATTATCGCCTTTATATGTGTTAGATTTGATAATTACATCTGTTTCATCATCCTCTATGACAGCATCTTTAGCAAAGCTTTTTATTATGATATCACTATATTTGCCTGATTCTGGATTAGTTAATTCATTAAATGTGTTTAAGTAAATATTTGTTCCTTCTCCTAACGGACCATCAGCATAGATATAATTATTTAAATATTCAGCGCTAAATGTTGACCATCTTACATCTATGACTACTTCTTTTGGATTACTTACTTTAACAGCACTTTTTGCATTCTCTCCAGTATTTTTTACTTTTACTTGCCATAATGAAAGTTTTGCCTTATCTGATGAAGTTGTTACATTTATTAAAGCTTCTTGATTGCTTTCAGCATTTAATTCAAGATTTAATCGTTGCATAAATACTTCATCAGCAGTTATATTAATTTTTTTAGCTATTATTTTGGCAGTATCACTTCTACCAACAATGCTTACTTTTCTATCTATTGTTAATTCTTCATTTTGATAATCAATTGTAACACCTGGTTCAATGTAAATTGCGTTAACACTTGATTTAGCTAATTCATCCTTAAACTGTTGTGTATTACTTACCTTTACTGTTCCTTCAGGTAATTTTACGCAATATGCCGTGAAGTAATGAGCATCTCCTTTTGTTGTAAGGTCTTTTGAAACATCACTTGGTACTTCACATTCAGAAGTTGCATCTTTTGGAGCTACACTTCTACTTGAGTATAATGAATAGCCCATAAGATTATATTTATGTCCGTCATAACTAAAATCATCGACTATTGAAAATTTTCCTTGCTCAAGATTAGTTGGAGGTAAATCTATTTTTGAATTATAAGTACTATATCTTGTAAATTCTTGTCTATAACCACCTTCGTAATTAAAGAATTTAATTGTATATATTTTTGAGTTTAAAGCATTATTGTAATAGTTATAATATCCATATTCTGTATCATCTTGTTTGCTATCTGTATTACTTGTTTCACCATCAGATTTAATAATCTTTTGTTTTATTATTTTTTGAGCATCTTTTTGTTCACTATCAGTTAATCTGATTGTTGTTGCTCCTGTTTTACTTGCTTTGACAGCTGGTTTATCATATGATTCATCGGTCATAGTTAACTTGTCGCCACTAATTGTTCCACCATTATCAACTTCAATTCCAGCTTCTTTATTTCCAGCTAAGTCAAGACTTGTAAATGTTAATGCACCTGTACCTGTTACCTTAATCGCTTTTTTAGCATTTGTTAATTTTAGATTGCTAATATTAACATTTGTTGATGAAACTTCAAAGATTGATTCTAGGTTTTCTCCGCCAGTTAATGTAATATTTTCGTCTTTACCATAAATATTTACTTGTCTATTAACATTTTGTTTTTCGCTGATTGTAAATGAGCTTGCAACCTCAATATTCTTTTGTTTGTTATCTAAAGCTTCTTTTAATTCTTTTTCATTTTTAACTAATGCTACATCTGATGTAAAATTAAATGTATATGTTTTTTGCTCTGTATTTTTTAGTTCTACTGTTTCATCAACTTCACCAATTGTTAGTGTATAACCACTATTTGTAATAGCCATTTTATTCAAAGTCATATTTTCTAATTCTTCATCTAAAACTGTTTTGAATAATGTGTTAGCACCGGTTTTTACTGAAGAAACAATTGATTCTAATTCAGGTGTTAGTGAAACTGCTTGGACTCCATTATTAGCGCCATTCTTTGTAAATTTTACTGATTGATTAGCTTTATCTTTAATAGCAGTTGTTAATGTAATATCTTTAATTTCTTCTTTATTTAATATATATGCTATTGCTTTTGGAATTGTTGTTTCATCCATTGCGCTTAATAGCATTTCGGCATCTTTAACATCGAATGTAATTGTATTTCCATTCATTGATGTAACAAATTTATTAGTATAATCTTCAGAAATCTCAGAATCAGCATCATTTAAATCGTCTATTATATCTTTAAAGAATTGATCAGTATCCAAACTCCAATGAGCAGTTAGAACTACATTTTCATCGTGAGATGTTGTAAATTCATCTGATTTTTCATTTCCTTTGTCATCAACCCATTTGGTAAATGTACGAGTATCAGTGTTTTCTGTAGTCATCTCTTTAGGTGTTATATTAACTCCTTCATAAACTTCTTTGATTTCTCTGATTGATTCACCTTGATTATTTTTATAATTATAAGTCAATGTGTTTAATGAAATAAATCCTAATTCGCTATAGTCTATTGTTTCTTCATAAGGTAAGAATACATCACTATTTGATCCATCCCAATCAATTTTTATAGTTATTTTCTTATCTCGAGCATCTTCTTTTATTTTTAATAATACTGTAGCATAACCTGCATCATATTCTTCTTTAGTTGGTGTATATTCGGTTTTATATTCGCCTTCTTCATTTTTTAATGTAAATGTCCATTTTCTAAGTCCATCTTCTTCTGACAAGAAATGATTATGCTCTGCTTGTGATTTATCTGGGCCATAAACATTGATTACTAAATAATATCCATCTTCTGTTTTATATCCAGCTTTTACCTTTTGCTCTTTAATTTTACCTGTAATCTTCCATGGAATAGTAACTCCATTATTTTCAATTTTTAGATTTTCGCCGGAATCTTCAAATTTATATCCCCAACTAGTTATTTGTTGTTTATCTTCTTCTGAAATGTATCCAGACTCTCCTTTGCTGGCTGTACTATTAACAACTTCTGTTGTTGTATGAGTACTTTCATATTGGAAATCTAATTCACTCCAATCGATTGTGATTGTATAAGGTACATATTCTTCATCTTCACCATCATAATCGATTGTAATTTCAAATTTACGATTTTCATAATCAGTATTAGGATTTATATATTTTAATACATAAATAGAGTTATTTTCACCGAAGTCTGAAGAATCAATTTTATTCTTATCGCCATGTCCACTACCTTCAGTTAAGAATTTTACAATTGTTGTGCTGTCTTCTTTTCCTGATACACCTTCAATTTTTGATAATTTAAATGCTAGATAATAGTCATATGCATCATGTCCAAATGGATTAGTATTATCCTTCCATTTATCATCATCAAATATTGTTATTAATCCTGTTACTTTGAATGTAGCACCTGTTTCATCAAATTTGGTACTATATTTTTCACCTTCAGTAAAGTTTTTCCATTGTTCATTTTCTTTGGTTATATCTGAAGAATCAATAGCTTCTATTTTTACTAAAGATGATTTTTCGAATACTAATTCGCTATAATCAATTGTATATGTTGTTGGTAAATATGCTTTACCATTACCATCTAAGTCAATTCTATAATATAACTTGCAATTTTCATTATTGCTAGTTTCGCATTTCTTTGTTTCAGGATTGAATTTGTATAAAATTGTTAAATTTCCGTTCTCATCAAATTCTTCTTGCTTAAATGTTTTACTTACTTCACTTCCATCTTTGTTCTTTAATCTTTCAACAAGAACCTTTCCACTTTCTGTTCCATTAGGAACAACAAATGTAAATGTGAAGTAGTATCCCTCTTTATTGTTTTCTCCAAATGGTGCTCCAGTTAATTCTTGTTCTACTAATGTTCCAGTTAATTTTACTGTATTGCTATTTGGTTCTAATGTAAATGTTAAATTTTTATTACTATCTTCTGAATAACCCCATTCTGTTAATTCCTTTTTTGTATTTTCATGAACATTATCTTTAGATATTGTGCTAGAACTTGGTTTTTGAAGTTTTAATTTACTCCAATCAATAGTTACTGTATATGGAGCATACTCATCTTCTGTTTCTCCATCTAAATCAACAGTTATAGTAAAGTATTTTTCACTATCTGCTATCACAGTTCCATCTGCTGCTTCTTCGGTTAAAGCTTTTAGAATATAAAGTTCTTTTGATGTGTCAAAATCACTTCCGTGGGCTTTTAGGTATTGACTATCTTCTTCATCACCATGATAGAATTTGATATTAATTGTATTTTCATTTACATCTTTTCCAGTACCAAAATCTGCAGGTGGATTTGTTAATTTAAGTTGTAAGCCTAAATAATATAGTTTTTCATCTGTGTCAAATGGTCCATCTTTCCAAACATCTTCGTCTTCAAATATTGGAAGAACTCCTGATACATTATATTTAGTAGGATTTTCAGGATCTACTTGTACTTCTACATTATATCCACTTTCAGTATCATACCAAGAATGATCATTCTCTGGAAATTGTTTTGTATCTTCTTGATCTAGAGCTGATACCGTAAATAATGATGTTTTTTCAAATGTTAATGCACTATAATCCAATGTGTAAGTTTGTGGTAGATATTTATCCTCATTTCCATCTAAATCTATTTCAAGTTTTATTATGCAATTTGTTTTATTTTGAACATCTTCTTTATTACATACTGTGTCTTTTCCAATTCTTTGTAAAATTGTTAAATTACCTTGTTCATCATAATCACTAGTTAAGAAGGTTTTACTATCAGAATTACCATTTACTGTTGCTTTCACTACGGCTTTTTTGTCTTTATTATTACCTAGTACAAGAGTGAAATCAAAGTAATATGCATCAGATTTTTCTTTACCGTATACATCATTATGTAAATTTTGTTCAACTAATTGACCAGTTAATTTATAATTAAAATCATTTTCTCCATCTTTAGTAAGTGATAAATCTTTATTACTTTCCGAATTGTAACCCCAACTTCTTAATGTTTCTTTATCTGTACTACTTGCTTTATCTTTACCAAGACCAATTTCTTCTATTTTAGAATCTTCTTGGAATTCTAACTCACTTAAATCTAATGTGTATGTTGTTGGTCCATATTCAGCATTATTATCGCCGTCTAAGTCAATTGTAACTTCAATTTTACCAGTTTTAGCACTTTCTGGTGATAATGGAACTAACATTACTACACCAGGAGTTTTATTTTCATTTTTTTCTTCGATTTTTACATCGAATGAATTGTGGTCTACTTCTTCACCATCAGTTTTATTAGGTGATTTTACAGTTACTTTAGTTTTGTCTGTAGCATTAGGGACTTCTATGATATAAGCTAAATAATAATCTTTACCATTATATTTTTGCTTGTCTTCAGGTGATAAAGTTATTTTTTCTTTATTTCTTAATAATAATCCTTTAACTTTTCCATTTTCTACAGTTAATTTATTTCCAGTTCTTCCATAATTATCTTTTGCTTCGAATCCTAAAGCATCTTTTAATACTTTTTTATATTCACTATGGCCTTCAACATCTAAATCAACACTAACTTTAGCGGTGGATTCGTTTTCTAGAAGATTATAATCGATATAACGAATATCTACTTTTTCACTATTGCTTAATTCTGAGCCATTACCTATTTCGTTTGCTCCCAATTTCCAACCATTTGGAGTATAGCCATCATAAGTTCTATCTATACGATAGATAGTCATAGTATTTACCTGACTCTTAACGTCAGTTCCACTATTTATAGTTATACTATCTGAAGCAGCTAACATAACGTCTTGAAGATTAAAATTATTGTATGTAGATGTATATACGTACTTACCAATAACATAGACATATCTAGCATTTTGAGAATATTTTTCTACTTCTTTTCCTATCTCCTCTACGTTCATCATTTTAGCATTAACACTAACAATTGATAATATTGTTATGATTAGTGTATAAATGAATAAATTAGCTTTTTTCATACAAATCTTTCCTTTTCATATTATTAATATAATTATACCCTTTACGACAATATACTGTCAATCTGACAACTCCTGACTTTACCTTTATTTAACTAGTAATTATTGCCAATTTTACACTTTTATTTTTTATAACGTTTATTATAAATAATTTTAGTTAAAAAAAATTAAAGTTTGCACTTTAATTTAATCAATATATGTAACTGAAGCAGTTACAATAGAACCATCTTTTAATGTAAGATCTGTTTTATCTATTCTCGAAGTTAATTCTGATTTTGCAGCTGTATTTCCACCTGGTATAAAGATTGAATCACCTAGTTTAAAACCTTGATAATCAGTGAGTTCTTTATCTCCTTCAAAAACTTGATATTTATATCTTAAAACCATATCTAAACTATCTGTTGCCATATGTTCAGCAGTAAATTTAATATTATATTGAGCAGTTATTTTTGACCAACTAGCTACTAAAGTAATATCTTTAGTTATTTTAGTATTAAAATCATATTCTTTATTATCTAAATACCATCCTATAAAGTTATATCCATCTTTAGTTGGATCATTTGGTTTAGTAACTGTTTCATTTTCTTTTAATTTAACAGACTTAATTGTACTTCCACCTGCTGTATCAAAGGTAACAGTAAATTTATTTGAATTAAGATTTATTATTAGTAATGCTAATAATACTACTATTACTAAAACTGCAATTATAATAATTATATTTTTCTTTTTCATAAGAAACCTCTTTTCTTATTAATAATTTATATAAAAATTATAACTTATATAAATTTTTATTGCAACGAGCTTGATGATTATATTTTTATTAAAAATATTATCACTTACTGTTGCATTTCCAACTAAAATTGCTTGGGCTGCAGCAGCTTTTGTTATTCTTTCGCCTTCTTTTACATCACCTACGATAGATCCTGTGAAGTCTCCACCTGTAATCATGTTTTTATGATTGTCTAAGAAGTCAGGGTTGTTAAT
>CANPXB010000010.1 GCA_947585595.1 uncultured Bacilli bacterium | reverse complement strand
CTTAATGTGAAAGTATGAAGTCCAGCATTTTTTCTAAACCCGTCGAATTCGACGGAATTAAAATTTGGATTATAAATAGATTCCCATGTTCCTAAAAATTCTAATGTAATTCTATTTCTTAACCAATTTCTAATAACGTCATCAGCCTTAGATTTTCCTTCTTTAAATTTACCAAAATCTGAAATACAAATATAATCTTTATCATCTATATTGGTTACATTTATTCTAACATCTTGAACTTCTATTATTTTATTTGACATATATTCACCTCCAACCTATATTTACCTCATAACCAATTTCAAACATTATAATTTTCTAAGTAAAATACTAATATCTATTATAACATAATAAGTTATTTATTTATCACCACAAAGACAAATTATTGACAGTTTTTTCAATTATAATAATCTTTATTTTCTTCAATATATTTATCATAAAAATCACGATAATCTATATATTTAATTTTCTTATTAAGTTTTAATTCTTCATACTTTAATTTCATATTGATATAATCAATCTTATTATATCCACTCTTTTTAAAAGGTACTTCTCCTCCTAAACTATCCACACGAAAAACATAGACATTATAATCGATAAAAGACATTAAATAAAGTGTCTTATCATCACGATCTACTATCAAATATCTAACAGTTGGAATCTTAGAGTGGGCAACTACTCTTCCTACATGTAACTTTTCATTAAGAATAATTGTTTCAGGATCAACTATTTTATATTCCTTTTTCTGTCTTGTTGCATTAATTACTTTTTCTAATTCTGTAAACTCTTCTAGACTAATCTTTTTAATTACTTTAGCCTTACTATCCATTATAAAATCTACTAAGCCATAATTAGTTGAATATTCTCCTATTTTTCTTTTATACCTATCGTATTTACCTAACCTTATTGCTTTCTTATCACTATATATTAAATAATATCTATTATCTTTATTAACAATATTTCCTTGATTATGTAAAAAATAATACTTTTCTTGTTTTAATTTACTAACTAACTTTTGTTGTTCATCACCAATTGCAAAATAAGAAAGAAGTATTTCTTCATCTTTCATAATAAATACTGGTTTATTAAACTTAATTGTATATAATTCATTATTTATCTTAAAACTATTAATGCCCTTTTTCTTAAATAATTCATAACATTCATATTTCTGTTCATTAATATTACTATAAACTATATATAATTTATCATTATATAGTAAAACATCCCCAGCTTCATACTCTATTTTTAAATCTTTTAAAGTTAAATTTTTAATTTTCTTACTCTGTAAGATAACTGCTAACTTCTTCATTAGCTTATTTAAAATAACTGGTTCAATAAAATCAATCTTTTTATCAAAGTTATCTTCATTAACCACTAAAACATGATCCAATATTACATAAGCATCATCACGATATAACTCATTAATTTTCCCTATCTTAAAATAATCGTCTTGTTCTTTAAAAGTACATTGAAGGGCATACAATCTTCGGGTTGTTTTTTTAATTACAATAGCCGGTCCATCTTCTTGTCTAAAACCATCTTTTTTAAGCCAAATAAAGTCTCCAACATCTATCTCTTTATAAAAAAACACTACTGCCACCTCTTTATTATCTTCATTATATCATAAATATTTAATTTTTTTCTTGAAAAATAAGGGGAATAATTGACAAAAAAGCCATTATAATATAATATATTTTTATCAGTTAAATAAGACAATAAAAAACATATAATAATATAGAAATATTTCATAAAAACTGAAAATGGGGGTTAGTTTATATGAAAAAAGAAAATTTTAAAAATATTTTTAAAAATTGTATCTTAATTAGTCTTAGTACTCTTGTTTTAATTGCGTTAATTTATACTATTTATGAACAACCTAAAGAACAATATTTTGTCACTAATGAAGTTAAAAAAGCTGAACTTATTAGTATTATTCCTAATGTCTTTAATGAAACAGCTCTTAGTACTAAATTTTATCAAACACCTATTAATCTTCAAACTATAACAATCAAAGAAGATGAACATTATCAAATTAACGATTTTATTACTAATCTTGGTTTATTACCTTCTGGTTTAACTTATAACTATTCATTACCCGAAATGAATAATTATACCTTACCTGGTACTTATGTTATAAAAATTACTTTTAAAGATCCAATTAATAACACTATTGAAAAAGAAACTAACTTAATTATTGAGAAAAAAGAAGAAATAATTAAAGAAGAAACACCTATTAAGAAAGAAACTAAAGGAACAACTAAGAAACAAACTACAAAAGTAACTACAACTAAAAAAGTATCTGAAACTAAAAAAGAAACTAAACCTACTTTATCTATTGAAGAACGTATTACTAACGATACGAAAAAGATCGGTTCTTCTGGTCGATTATATTTTAATAATCTATATTCAATTGCTTTATATCAACCATATACATCATCTGAAGCTCAAAGATATGTTGATAACATCGATAGTGGTTCAATCATTAAGTATTCTAATGTTTCATATATTGCTGACCATGCTAATCAAGGATTTGATATTATTAAAAAACAAAGTGTTGGTAGTTATGTATATTTAAAAAATATTGATCATAATGGTCATGTAACTATTGATAAATATGTTATTAAAGAAAAAATGAATGGTTATAATACTAAATATCAATTACTTACTAATGATCGTCGTGATGTTAGAAATACTGGTTATCCATTAGCACTTTATACATGTAATTCTGCTGATGGTTACCATGTTACAATTCTTTTACTAAATAAAGTCAATTAAATAAGGAATCAACAAATGATTCCTTTTTATTTGACATTACCAAATCTATTGAATGGGAACAATATTAAATGAGTTGTTCCTTTTATTTGACTTCTTTTTATTGGACCTATCATACGACTATCAGATGAATTACCACGATTATCACCCATTACAAAGTATTCATCATCTTTAAGTTCATATTCAAACTCAGATCCTTCAGTAGGACAGGTATTTCCTTTACTATATCCTTCTTCTTGTAAATGATAATTAACATATATTTTATTATCTTCACATTTAATCTTTTCTCCTGGCATAGCAATAACTCTTTTAATAATTGGTTCTTCTTTTAAATCAACTACCACAATATCAAAACGATCTATTTTATCTCTAATATTTAATATCATTACATCGCCATCTTCTAAAGTATCATTCATACTAGGACCACTAACTAAAATAGGCGTAAAGAAAAATGTTCTAATTACTATAACTACTATTAAGATAACAACATAAGGTATTAATTCTTTAATAGCTTTAACTACTTTAGAGCCTTCCTCTTCTTCAACTTCTTCTTCATCTATATCTATCTTATCTTTTTCTAATTCTTTTTTACTCTTCTTCTTCATCAGAATCACCTTCTACCATTTTACCATCTTTAACTATTATATTAAAGTCTAAATTAAACCAAAGAAAAAAGAAAGATTAATTTCTTTCTTTTACCTTGTATTCTTTCTTCATTCCTTTTAAGAAGTTTAGTTTTGCTCTTCTTACAACACCCTTCTTAACTACTACTATTTTATCAATAGTTGGTGAGTTAACTGGGAAAACTCTTGTTACACCAATACCATAAGATTTCTTACGTACTGAGAAAGTTTCAGAAACACTTCCACCTTTTTTAGCAACTACAAGTCCTTCAAAAGCTTGGATTCTTTCTTTCTTACCTTCTTTTACCCATACATCTACTCTTACAGTATCTCCAACACGGAATTCAGGAATGTCTTTTCTTACATGCTTCTCATTAATTTTGTCTACTAAATTAGCCATCTTCTAACATCCTTTCATACTATATTTACTTACCGGAAAATCATAAACTTAAGTATTCAGCGGATTTTCTTCCTTGAAGCAATTAAGATTATAACAGAAAAAAGATAAATATGCAAGAATATATTATCTTTTTATCTACTACGTCCAATTGTTTTTTCTTCCATTTCTTCAAGATATAAAGCTTTTTGTTTAATCTTTACTTGTTTAACACGCATTTCATTTTCTATTAATCTTAATTTCTTTAAGAATAATTGTTCTTTTTCATAATTTAAGAACTTTTGATATCTATTAAGTAAAATCTCTCTTACTAATTCAACTTCATCTAAAACAATTTGTGCATCATCATCTGTTGCATCATCATCATTAATAACTGTTAAGGCCATGGCAACTACTTGTTTAAATAGTTTATCAAACTTCATCGTTAATATTTTATCAATCATTTTAGGATCAACAATTTTTACTTCTTTGACTTTAATATAACTTTCACTTTTGGCTTTTGGTTTAAAAACATAACCATCCACACTATTCATTGAAAGTATACTTCCATCATGATGATTCTTATTAATCAAATAACTTGCCATCTTTTTCACCTTCTTCAACTACATTAAATCTGGTCGACGCTCTTTTGTTTTCTTTTTACGCATTTCCTCTCGCCATGCATCTACTTTAGCATGATCACCACTAAGTAATATATCTGGAACTTTCATTCCCATAAATTCTTGTGGTTTAGTATATGTTGGATAATCAAGTAATTTATCATTAAATGATTCATTAACTAAACTAGTATCAGTAATAACTCCATCTAATAATCTTATAATACTATCACTAATAACCATTGCTGGTAATTCTCCACCCGTTAAAACATAATCCCCAATACTTATTTCCATATCACAAAGACTTCTTATTCTTTCATCAAATCCTTCATAATGTCCACAAATAAGTACTATATGTTTTAAATCTTTTAATTTAACTGCTATTTCTTGTTTATAAGGTATTCCATCAGGTGTCATTAAAATAACTTTAGCATCAGGGTCTTCTTTTTTAATATCCATTAAAGCATCATAGATTGGTTCTATTCTTAAAACCATTCCACCCCCACCACCATAAGGTGTATCATCTACTTGATTATTAGAAAGTTTCGAATATTTTCTAAAATCAACTAACTTTATTATAACACTTTCTTTAGCTATTGCTCTTTTAATAATTGATTCATTTAAAAATCCTTCAAACATATTAGGAAATAAAGTTAAGATATCTATTCTCATAATATCAATCCTTTAGCATTTTCTACTTCAATTATTTTTTCATTCTTTTTAACTTTTTTTATAAAATTAGCATTATTAGGAATATAGAAATTCTTAACAGCTTCAATATATAAAAGTATATTACTACCATTATACACAATATCCCCTACTTTACCAAGCTTTTCACCATTTTCTATAACCTCATAACCAACTAATTCTTCTAAAATATATTCATCTTCTTCTAACTTAATATCATCTTTTTTAACATAGACATTCATCTTAAGATAATTAAGAACTTGATTAATATTATCATAACCTTCAAAAGTTACCATATCATAATCTTTATGAACTCGATAACTATTAATTACTTCTTTAACATATCCTTCCCCAATATATAAAGCAAAACCTTTTTTAAAGACTTTATCTTTCATTAAGAAATTACTTTTTATTCTAAGTTCTCCTTTAATTCCATGAGTATTAACTATTTTACCAATTAAGATATATTCCATAAGCCACCTCTATTTATTTAAACTATATAAAATAATACTAGTTGCTACCCCAACATTTAAACTTTCACAATTACTATTCATTGGAATATATAAATATTTATCACAAAGCTCTAACACCTTAGTACTTACTCCAGCTCCTTCATTACCCATTACTAAAGCATATTTAGGTGCTACTACAACTTTGTCTATATTTTCTCCCCCATCTACTTTAGTTCCATAAATAACATAATTATTATCTTTTAAATTATTTATAACTTTAATAATATCATCTCTAATAATATTAACTTTAAAGATCATTCCTTCACTAGCTCTAATAACTTTATCATTATATAAATCAACACTATTATTAGAAAGAATAATTGTTTCAATATTAAAAGCTACACAACTACGAATTATCGTTCCTAAATTACCAGGATCTTGAATATCATCTAAAATTAAAACTTTATTACCTATTTCTTTTTCTTTAATTTTTTTACATATTCCCATTATCTTTTGCGGATTTAAAGTATTACTTAACTTCTTTATTACTTCATAAGTTACATAAGTAATAGGTACATCAATATCGATATCATAACCTTCACACATTATTACTTCAACTAATACCTTAGATTGATAAGCTTCTTTAACTAAATGTTCTCCTTCAACAATAAATAAATTATCAGTATCACGATATTTCTTTTGTAATAACTTACTATAATTTTTAATCTTTTTATTATCTAATGAACTTATTACTTCCATTTTATTCAACCCTCAATCTTTTTCTTGCTAACTTATAATATGGATATCTCTTTTCGACTTGTTGCCAAAATTTCTTACTATGATTAGCTTCATAGAAATGACATAATTCATGAATAATAACATAGTCAATTAACGTTACATCTTTCTTTATTAATTCACTATTTAAAGTTATTATTCTCTTTGTTACATTATTAACTCCCCATCTTGTTGTCATCTTTCTAATTCGTAAACTAAAAGGAGGTATATCATTAAAATTATTTAAAATTAACTTAATTCTTTCTTGAAATATTCTTTCACATTCATTCTTTAACCATTTATTTAAAACTTTTTCATTTTTAACATATATCATATCATCTTCTAAAATAACATTTTTAACACTTTCATCATAAACAACTGTATATGTTTCACCTAAATAGTTAAACCCTTTATTATTATCTTCTTTTATCTTAAATTTCTCATACATTTTAAGTAATGATTTTTCATTTTCTTTGATTAAACGCATTACTTCTTTATTACTAATAAAACGATTACAAGTAACATATAAAGTATTATTGTCTTTAAATCTAAAATAGATATTTTTATTATTTTTTTTCTCTATTTCTAGATTTACTATATAATTTCCTAGTTGTAATTCCATATCATCACCTAATATTATTTTAACATAATAATTATTAAGTATTTTATTTTTTCTCCATTGTTAAACTATATGAATCTTCATAATTATTTTTATATACTTTTACTTCTCTATTATCTAATTCTTCATATCTTATTGGTTCAGCTATTTCTAAAACTTTCTCTAAAGCAAATCCTTCTGGTACTTCATAACTAACCCCATCACTAGTTGGTACTCTAATTGGTTCATACATTTCATAAATATCATTAGTTCCATCATTCCATACTACCTTATTATAATTAACGGCATTCATATGAGGGAATGTTTCTACATGATCTTTATCATAGATAAAAGCATCATTAATTCTTACATAATCAATATCCATTTCTTCTAAAGCTTTTCTTAAATATTCGCCATCAAAATCTCTAATATCATAAGTTCCACTTACTTTAGATAAATCAACATAATTTTCTTCTGTTAAAAAATCTTCTAAATATCCTTTAACTCTTGCTACTTCATTATTACGATGCATATGATAACCACCTATCCCCGTTCCAATAATTGTTGCTATTAAAGTCCCGGCAATTAATCTTTTACTTAATTTTAAATTCTTAACCATAATACCACCCATAAAGTGGTTTTATTATACAAAAAAATTACTAATCCTGCAATTTTCACCCTTATAAATTTCTAATATATGATAAAATTAATAATAAAGAAGGTTTTACAATGAAAAAATATCTAAAGTTCTATATCTTTATTCTTTTATTAGTTATTCTAACCCTTATCTTAGTAGTTATTAATAATTTTATAAATATTAAAGATAATGATAAAAAAGAAGAAATAAATAATTATTACCTTAAAGTTCAAACACCTATACCTGAACCTAAAGAACTATTTTCTTCTTATTATTCCGAAGCTGATGAAATATTAAAAGATATGTCTCTTGAAGAAAAACTATCCCAAATGTTTATTATTCCTTTTTCTTCATATCAAGATAATGAAAAATATTCATCTGTTGGTGGTTTTATTCTCTATAGTAATAATATAAGAAATATTAGTAAAGAAAGCTTAATAAATAAAATAAATGAACGTCAGAGTACTTCTCATATCAAGTATATAATGACTATTGATGAAGAAGGAGGCACTGTAAGTCGTTTAAACTATAATCGTAATTTAACTGATACTAAAATTGAGTCCCCTCGTACTTTATATAATGAAGGGGGTATAGATAAAGTCTTAGAAACTGAAGAATATAAAGATAAATTACTTTTAGAATTAGGATTTAATTTAAACCTTGCTCCTGTTGCTGATATTTCGGTGGACCCTAATGACTTTATGTATCAAAGATCAATTGGTTTAGATCCAACTGCTACTGGAAAATATATTTCCTTAGTAACTAAAAAAGCTCAAGAACTAAAATTTTCTACTTGTTTAAAACATTTCCCTGGTTATGGTAATAATGGTGATACGCATAAAATTCAAACTATTGATAATCGTTCTTTATCCTACTTACGCGAAAATGACTTCATTCCATTTAAAATGGGTATTGAAGCAGGAACCCCATTTATTCTTATCTCTCATAATATCGTAACTAATATTGATAATGAATACCCAGCATCATTATCTAGTAAAGTTATTAACATTTTAAAAAATGAATTAAACTATACTGGTTTAATTATTAGTGATGAACTTACAATGGATGCCTTAGATGAATTTAATACTAATAATGAATTATCTACTCTAGCTATTAATGCTGGTAATGATTTACTTATAACTAAAGATTATGAAAACTCTTATAATAGTGCTTTAAAATCTTTACAAGAAGGTAAGATAAATGAAGAACAAATAAATAAGTCAGTTAGAAAAATACTTGCTTGGAAAATAGCTTATAACATCATATAAGCTATTTTTTTATGCCTTAAAAAAGAAGTATTAGAAATCTAATACTTCTGGACTATAAAGTTTACGATATAGTTCTGATGACTTCATTAATTCATCATGTGTACCATAACTTAAAACCTTACCATCATCAATAACATAGATTAAATCAGCATCCATAATAGTTGAGAGTCTATGAGCGACTATTATAACGGTATGTGTTTTAACTAAATTATCAATTGTTTTCTTAATATATTCTTGCGATTCATTATCTAAAGCTGAAGTTGCTTCATCAAATAAGATAACTTTTGTATTTTTAAGCAATGTTCTAGCAATCGCTATTCTTTGCTTTTGACCACCTGATAAATTAACTCCTCCTTCACCTATAACAGTTTCATAACCATTAGGTAAAGATTCAATATAATCATCAATATAAGCTTTCTTACATACATCTTTTATCTCTTCTAAAGTAACATCTTCTTTAACTACTTTAAAATTATCAAAAATAGTTGAATTAAATAAATAAGGACTTTGTCTTATAACAGATATATTCTCTCTTAATGAATCTTCACTTAAATTCCTAATATCTTCACCATTAACTAAGATCTTACCTTCCGTTGCATCAAAATATCTTAATAATAAATTAAACAACGTTGATTTACCTTGTCCTGATTTACCAACAATCGCAATCTTCTTATTTGGCTCTAATTTCATACTTAAACCATTTAAGATTAATTCTTCTTCATCACGATATTTAAATCTAACATCTTTAAATTCAATCTTTATTTTCTTATCATTAACTTTCTTCTTACCAAACTCCTCATCTTTATATAATTTATTATTTAGTATTTCATCAATTCTCTTTAATGAAACTGTAACTTTATTATAAGAAACACCAAATTCTGATAAGGATTCAACAACATCATCTATTCGCCAGATATATTTTTCAATTAAAATAAATGATGCTAAAGCAATCACTCCAGTATAAACCGAAATACCTAAAGTAAGCAATATTACAAATTGAATAACAAAATAACATAGATTATTTAAAGCATAATAGAAAGTTTCATCTACTCCTATTTTCCTTTGTTTCTTAAATAAACTTTCGACATTAACATATATTCTTCTATTTATATTATCTTTAATACCTAAAGCTTTTATTTCTCTTATACCTGTAATATTTTGGGTAGCTACTTTTATAAATTCATCAGAATCTTTCTTAATAGCTTCTTGAACCTTTTTAATCTTTGGATAATAAATATTAGACAAGATAAACATTACAATACATAATACTAATAATTCTAAACCAACATATATCGATACCGTAAATGATATTCCCACAATAATAATGGCTATAATTAAACGACAAGTTAATTTAATTAACTTATTAAGTAATTCTAATACCCTATCTGGATCAGTATACATACGATTTATAAATTCCCCAACTCCAACTTCTTCAAAAGCTATAGCTGGTAAATTAGAAACTTTAGCATATAAATCTTTACTAACATTTTCCATAAATTTCTTTTCTAAATAATTATAAATTAAATCTGTAGGTACTTGTACTATCACCCACATAAAGATAATTAAACCACTCCAACACATTAAATATTTAATAAAATCATAATTATTTCCTGTTGCTAAAGCTTGAAAAGCATTCGCCCAAACAAAAGCATTAATCAGTGGTTCAAAGTATTTGGCAATAGTTAATATAATATAAAGAGACAATTTAAATTTATCATTTTTAAAATATCGAAATAATATTTTAAAATATTTTAAACTTTTCATAATTCTCCTCCATTAAAAAATAACTATTACATAATAGTTATAAAAGTATATCTCAAGAACTAAAATTCGTGAGAAAATGCTCTTACAAATCTATTACTCATTCTAATTATTAAATTTTTTATTTGAATTTTATCGCTCATTTTCTCACTCCTCTCCTAAAATTCAACATTAATATAACACCAACTAAAAAGGATGTCAACTCTTTTTGGTTGACATCTTACTATTGATTAGAATACTGATTAACTTTAGCTTGATAAGTATTTAATAAATCACTATATTCCTTATTCTGTGTTAAATCTAAATTACTATATACTCGATCATAATCTAATATAACTTGTTCTATCTGGGTATACATCTTTAATATATCACTATCATTTAAATTAGTTATATCTTGTTCAATATTAGATATATCAGTTTTTAAAAGTCCTAAAACATTACTATTTATACGATCAACATATATTCTAGTCTTATTATAAATAACACTATTACTAGGTATTTGATTAAGAGCATAATAAGCTTTATTATAATCTTTATTATTATATAAATCGATTGATTCATAAAATATTCTTGAATCATTATAGTTATCATCTATATCACGAACTAAAGCATCGTAATCACTACTATCTAAAGCTCTAATATAATCACTACCATCACGATAAATAGCATATTCAAATAATCCTCTAAATAAATCTTTATATCTTGTTGTTTCTGAATTAAATTCAGCTTGTGAAACATATTCTGTTTCATAATATTCATTTAACCATTCATTACTTTTATCTTTTATCTTATTATGAACTTCATCTAAAACATCTTTATCATCTTTAACATCTTCTAAGATTTTTGATATATCTTCTGTTTTACCAGAAGTATAATAAGTTTGTAATGCTCCATTAAGTCGATTATCTAAATCACTATTAGCATTCTTTTTAGATCCTAATACTGAACTAATACCTATGCCAACTACTAAGACTAAAACTAAGACAATAGCTGCTGTAATTACTAAGACCTTAGTTCTTTTACTAACACTTTCTTTAGATTCTAAAGATATTAAACCTTTCTTCTCTGGTTTAACTTCTAAAGTATTATTAGAACTAGGAACACTTTCTGGTGTTTGAACTGGTTCTAATACTTCTACTTCTTCTTTAGCTTCATCATTAACTGTTTCAATTTGTTTATTAATATCTTCTAATAAAGAGAATTCATTTTGATCTTCAACTGGTTTAATTGTTCTCGTTTTTTCTAAAGATACATCATCTTTATCAAACTTTTCAGCCAAAGAATTTAACATATCATTATCTTTTTCTTCAAATTCTGGTGCTTTATTTTCAGTTTTTAAAATAGGAAGTTCTACGAATTCGTCATCATTAAATTTATTTATTGGTTTAGTAATACTACTTCCACAAAAGGGACATATAGTACTATTTTCTTTCACTTCCATACCACACTTTAGACATTTCATCTAATCACACCCTTATTATATTTAATATCATATCATAAATTTAAAATAAAGTTTATACATTTTATTAATTTTTTTAACTTTATTCATTTTTTAGTGGTATAATTTAAGAGAGCCTACAGACGTTCTCAAATGAATAGTCTTTTTTTTATTTGGTAAGGAGGTAGTAAAAAATGGCTAAGTATGTATTCGTAACAGGTGGCGTTGTATCTGGCCTTGGTAAAGGTATTACAGCATCATCTATTGCTTTATTATTAAAAAGTCGTGGATATAAAGTATTCATGCAGAAATTTGATCCATATATTAATGTTGATCCTGGAACAATGTCACCCTATCAACATGGTGAAGTTTTCGTCACCGCTGATGGCTCAGAAACAGATTTAGATTTAGGTCACTATGAACGCTATATTGATGAAGAACTTAATTACACATCCAATATGACAATGGGTAAAGTTTTCGCATCTGTTATTGAAAAAGAGCGTCGTGGTGACTTTTTAGGTGGAACAGTTCAAATAGTTCCTCATGTAACTAATGAGATAAAAGCTAAAATATATGAAGCTGCTCATACATCTAATGCTGATATTATTATCACTGAAATTGGTGGTACAATTGGTGATATTGAATCTCAATCATTCCTAGAAGCTTTAAGACAAATGCGTTTAGAAGAAGGTATTGATAATACTCTATTTGTTCATACCACTTTAGTACCTGAAATCTATGGTAGTGGTGAACTTAAAACTAAACCTACTCAACACTCAGTTATTGAAATGCGTGGCTTAGGATTACAACCAGATATCATTGTTTGTCGTACACCTATTATGTTAGATGACGATCTAAAAAAGAAAATATCAATGTTCTGTAGTATTCCTCCATCTAATGTTATATCTTCTCCAGACGTTACAAATGTTTATCGTATTCCCCTAGTTTATCATGAACAAAATATTGATGAAATAATCCTAAATCATTTTAAATTAGAAATTGGCGATATCAATATTAAAGAATGGGAAAAACTTGTTAAAACAACTGATCATCTAAAAGATGAAATTGAAATAGCTTTAGTTGGTAAATATGTTGAATTACATGATGCCTATATTTCTGTTGTTGAATCATTAAAGCATGCTGGTTACCCTATTGGTGTTAAAGTAAATATTAATTGGGTCGATAGTGAATCTCTAGAAGATTCTAATTGTGATTTAAGTAAAGTCTTTAAAAACTCTAAAGGTATTATCGTTCCTGGTGGTTTTGGTTCACGTGGTATTGAAGGAATGATTAAAGCAGCTGAGTATGCTAGAACTAATAACATTCCATATCTTGGTTTATGTTTAGGTATGCAAGTTGCAACCATTGAATTTGCTCGAAATGTATGTCATCTAGAAGATGCTAACTCAACTGAATTTGATCCCGTATGTAAAAATCCTATTATTGATTTAATGGCTGATCAAAAACAAGTAATTAATATGGGTGGTACTCTTCGTTTAGGTAACTACGAATGTGCTATAAAGAAAGATACATTAGCATATAGTGATTATAAAACTGACATGATCTTAGAAAGACATCGTCATCGTTATGAATTTAATAATAAATATCGTGATTTACTAGAAGAAAATGGTATGGTCTTCTCAGGTATTAATCCTAAAGCTAACTTAGTTGAAATCATTGAATTACCATCACATGTTCACTATATAGCTTGTCAATTCCATCCTGAATTTAAATCACGTCCTAATCGTCCACATCCATTATTTAAAACATTTATTGAAGTAGCAGCTAACAAAAAGAAAAAATAATTATAAAATAAACAATAATGTCTATACTAGAAGTAATGAGGTATCATATGAAAAAATACTTATTACTTCTTTTTTATTTACTCTTAGCTTCTCTAAATCTAAATCTTATTCTAAAGCCACTAAACTTAGTAACTGGTGGTACACAAGGTCTAGCTTTAATTCTAAGTTACATAACCAATCTAAGTCCTTCATTATTAATTTTAATTATTAATATAATTACCATTATTATTAGTTTCTTTTTCTTAACTAAGGATCATACTAAAAGCGCTTTAATATCTACCTTCATTTATCCTTTATTCATTAAATTAACCAGTTATATTCCTAATCTAAATATTAATAATAACTTTTTTATAGTAATCATATCAGGACTTATCTATGGTTTTACTAGTGGTATGATTTATAAACTAGGTTTTTCTTCTGGTGGTATTACAATCATTAACTTACTAATCAATAAATACTTAAATATTAAACTATCAGTTATTAACTTTATTACCAACATTATTATTATTTTATTAGGATATCTATTATTTGGTTTAAATAAATCTTTATCTTCTCTACTTCTTATCATAATAGGTAGTATTGTTATTAATCTAATTTTAACCAAAAAAAAGAAGGTTACTCATCAGTAGTAACCTCTTTTTCTTCTTCAGGATGTACTTTAATATCAAATTTTACATCTTGATGTTCTGACTCAGAATAAATATCTTCTGTAAAATCATTAGTTAAATTTTTAAGAGTAAAGTAAAAATCTTTTCTTACTTTAGTACTATTTGGGAATCCTCTAACCTCACCAGTTAATTCACGAACACAATAATAATCATCTTTACATTGTTGTTCATTCTTTTTATACCTACTAAGTACCTCGTCATATTTAGTTTTTGTATATTCTGCATCTAGTATTAATGCCTCATAGAATTTTTGTGCATATTCATCAACTTTAACAAATCTTAGATGTTCTAATTTATCTTTAGTAGCTGCAAATCTACCATGTTTGTATTCATCAATATTTTTATATTGTTCTTTAGATATAGTAGAAATAGCCATATTATCTGATTTGTAATTTTTAACTTCTGTCGTTCCTTTACTATCGTCGTCAATACTATTATTAATTACACGAGTTGTTGGATGAATATTACTTGCATATTCCACAAAGCCATCATCGTAACCAGCATATCCCATCATTTCATAAGAGAACCATTTTAATGAATAAGAATCGGGTCTTCCGTATGGATTATTAGGTTGATACCAGTGAACAATATTAATTCCTTCACCACCATATGAATTATTACCTCTTGATCCAATTTTATAAATACCTGGATAAACCATAATCTGATTAGTAATCAAATCATCCATTGTTTTTAATTTACTATAATCAAAATCTTTTATCTCACTTAATTGCGTATATCTTGTTGTTTCACGAGCACGATGTATTTTAGTTTCAGCAGCATATTTTTCTTCATTCGGATAACTAACTTGAACACCAACTAAAGCTTTTTGCTCAGGAGGTAATGCTAAGAAAGCTTGTGCTTCAATATAATCCATTGCATAAATTGTTTCATACATCTTACTATAGAAATCTTTAATTTCATCTTTACTATTAATTCTTTCTGGATCTAAATTACTAACGACTTCCGTTCCTTCATTGTATTTGATAGATAAATTCATAACAACACCTAAACCGAATTTCTGCATTAGGAATTCATCAGCGTAATCTTCGCCACCAGCATCAAATCTTCTACCATAATTCTTCAAGAATAAACGGCCATCAAGATAGTGAGCTGATTCATGTGACCAAGTCGCCCAAGTTGGATGTCCTGAGTCAATGTTACCATCATTCTTAATATCGCTATCCATGAATCCTGCAACATTCCATTCAATTCTATCGCCCCAGTTACCAGCATTAACACCATATTCTGCTGGCCATACACCAACAACCTCATCAAAGTTTTTATGGAAAGGTTCTTCAGTTGAATATGGATAATTGAACACAGATGAAGTACTTGTAACTTTAGTTGTTCTTTTATCTATTTGATATAAATGAATATCATTAAATATCTTCTTTTCACCTATAATTGCATAAGCCGTATTATAGTATGATGTAATACGATCAGTATAAACTTTCATCTTTTCTTCAAATTGTTTTAATTCTTTCGGATCATTAGGATTAGCCATATAAACTCTTTGTGCTCCTATTGTAAATTGAGCAGGTCCAGAAATAATATAAGCAGCATCTGCAGGAAGAGTTAATATTGGTAAGACATAATTATGTACTCGATAACTATCTCCCTTATAATTAGCATCTTCTGTACTAAAGTGATCCCATAAAGTATATAAGACATCGTCTTTATGACCTTCAACTGGTATTTCTACTAAAATACCTTTAAATTGCTTAGCTGTCCATTCATCCATATTTTCATTAGTTAAATGAGTAACAACATATTCTAAGAAACTTGATATGTTTTTTAAACCTGTATAACTTCCAATTGTTTCATTATAAGTATTGTTAGTTCTATCTGTATTAAACTTAGTACCACTATAATCTCCAAATAATAATTCAGTTATTCTAGCAGAAGTTAAACTTTCATCAAATCCTTGCATATCGAAGAATACAAAATCATAAAGTTTCATACCACCAACATCTACATCATAGAATCTTCTAAAGTAATTATAAACATATAATGCTTTTTCTATCTTTCTATCTTTCTTAACTTCTCTTTCAATATAGTTATTAATAGAACTATCATTATTAGTATTAGTATAATCACTATTAGATAGATATTTTAATACAAATTCTTTTAATTCTTTTTTAGTTACATCTTTATAGAAATCACGATATATTCTACTATCATCATTAGCAGTTAATATATCTAAGTTATTTGTATAATCTAAATTACTTAAATAGTTGGTTAAATTATTAACTACTTGCGAATTAGAATCAATAACATAATGATTATAGTTATAATCAATATTTAATCCGTTAATCTTATACGTAGCAACCATATCATAAGTTCTATCAAAAGTTACACTATATTCTGTTTTCTTACCACTCTTAAATATAACTTTTACTTTACTTATCTTCTTAGGATTATCATTAGTTAAATAAGTTACTAAATTACCTTTGCTATCTACTGGAACAAGATGTACTATTTCCTCCTCTAATAGTAATTTATCAGTAATACCTTTAGCTTCAGCAATAATCTTATCACTATCATAGAATGGAGCTAACTTGTATAAGTTACTATATAAAATTTCTTTAGTTTCATCATAATCATTATTATCTTTACTATCAATTACTGACTCTCTTTCTGCCTGTAAAATTGGAAGATTATCACTAGCAACATTTTTTATATACCAATCTTCATCATCAAAATCAAGATCCTCACTGAAGAGTTCATTATCAATATCGTCACTTGTAATTTTGTGTTCTCCTTCAAGTTTAGAGGTAGAATTAACGTAATAATTATCTATACTTTCTTTGCGATTTTCAGAAATCGGAAAATCTATAACTCCATTACTTAAACTAAGATTGTTTTTAAATGTCGCGGAATCGCCTTTACAAGCTATACCACAAATATGGCCAGCTCCCATACCACCATCAATATAAACAGCAGCATAGTTATTTTCAAAAGTACCGCCAGTTACGGATCCAACTAATCCTGCTCTAAAGTTCCAACCACCAATTATTGAACCAACCGCATAACAATTTTTTACAACAGTATTTGTAGTAACACCAGCTAAACCACCTATTTGTTGTCTATTTTGCCAATATCCAGAATCTATACTAAAGTTTGTAACTCGACAATTTTCAATAGTTGAATTAGTTGCAGTTCCGACAATAATTCCAAATGAACCATCAACGTTAATTGCTTTAGTATAATCATTAACAAATATACGATCAAGTGTTGCATTAGTAGCTTGAATGGCAATAGTACCATTTCCATTGCTGACAGCCATATTAACAGATTCTAATCTTAAATTTTCAACAGTACCGCCATTAATACTTTCATACAATGGTTTAGTTAGATTTTTAATAGTAAATCCATTACCATTTAATGTACCAGTCAGCTCTTTTGTAACATAAGTTTTTCCTGCAACTTCTACACCACTTGCATCATAATCTTGTGTTAAAGTAACATCTTGATTTTCCTCTAATTCTTTAAGTAATGCTTTAAATGCATCAGCTGGATGCGTTTCATTTTTAGCTATTCCATTTTCAATAGAACCAAATACTATTCTTGCAATTTGTGATTTAGCATCTGTTTTAGTAACATAATCATATTTTAAAGATAATACTAATTTATTATTTTCATCAACTGCAACATTTTCTATTTTAGCTCTAATATTTGGCAGATTTTCCATCTTTATTTCAGCAAAATAGTCATTAATATTATTTTGAAGATTTTCAACATTAACTTCATCTTTTAAAGATATGATTTCTTCGCCGTCTTTTTCTTCTACTTTATATAAGTTAACATCAATAATATCTTTAAGTTCAATATTATTCTTATCTAAAGATATAACTTCTTCTAAAAGAACAGCATCTTTAACGTAATTAGCACTATTTTCAAGCTGACTTATATCTCTATCATAACTAGCTATTACTTTGATATTAAATCTTACTTTATCCTTCTTTTCAAAAGTAATTACATCATCATAATCAGAACTATGAACAATATTACCTTCTTCATCAGTTACTACTACTTTAGCATTACCTACTAAAGAATGATCTAAATCTTTAGTACTAAGATATACTTTTACTTTATCATCTTCTACTTCTTCAAAAGTAAAATCAGTAACTTTAATAATATCCTTTAATACTTCATACTCTATATTATGTTGATCTTTAATAGTAATCTTCTTACCATTACTTAAAATAATATCAGTAATAATTAACTCTTTTTTACCTGCACTATGAATACCATTAGCTATAACTTCATAACCATTTTCTGTCTTATTTAATGGATATGTTACATGATCAATAACTACATATTGAGGTTGAGCTTCTAACTTCTCATCAATACCATTAATACCCAAAGATAATTTTATCTTTTCGTTCTTTTCAAAATAAGTATTTTCTTTTTCACTAACGGCTTTACCCTCAACTACTTCAACATTATCATAAGTCTCATTACCATACAAACCATATTTTGTTTTAAGTAATTCACCATTAGTAGTTTCATTTTTATCTTGTGTAATATCATTTAATATATCTGTATCTAAATCATAAGTACCAGTTATTTCTAAATCTAAGTTCTTCTCTTTTTCAAAGTCTTTAAATACAACTTGATTATGTCCAACATTTATTCCTTGAGAATTATCACCTAATTTAATAATTCCATCTTTGAAATCATTTTCGTTACCTTCAGCATTTTTATCTAAAGTAACATCAAAATCAAATGTTGCTGTACCATCTTCGTAATTATCTGTAATAACTAAGTTATCTATTTTAGGTTTATCTTTTAAAACATCAACAGTTACCTTCCTTGAT
This sequence comes from uncultured Bacilli bacterium, assembly GCA_947585595.1. Taxonomy (GTDB): domain Bacteria; phylum Bacillota_I; class Bacilli_A; order RF39; family UBA660; genus Coprovivens. The sequence continues at coordinate 26,916 of CANPXB010000010.1, read as the reverse complement.
TTTACAGAGAACATATCTGCTTTCGTCATATTGTAATAACCACTTATTGTAAGTTGAATTCTACTAGCTGTAATCTCTAATGGACCAGATTCATCTGGAATAGTTAAATTAACTTTTACCTTATAATCAGTTGTAGTTGAACCTTGAAGACCTGAAACTGGATAATTAAGTCCATTTATTGTAATAATCGGTAATGAAGTATATTGTCTATCATATTTTGTCTTTGCCACTGATTTTGTATAATCACCAACATGAACTGTAAAAACCACCGCAAAATCTTTTTGACCTTTCACCGGATATAAATTGTCTTTTTCAATACTCATTGATGAAATATAAAGATCATCTTCATTAGTAGTTAAAATATTGTTTTCTCCTAAACTCTTATAAGAATATGTATATTTATCAGCTAGTTCATAATCAGCTAATACCTTAACTGTATAATAACCATCATAATTTTTCTCATAAGATAAATCTACTTTAATAGTTTGATCAATTTTTATATCATTACCAGTAAGTTCTTTTTGTGTAACAATCTTACCAGTTGAATCTACCATTACAACATATAGTTTCTTTGTAGCAGCATTTTCATCTCTTAATTTAAATGATGTATGAACAATCTTACTATTTCTATTATTAGATAATTCTAAATCTTCTACTTTAGGTGCTTTCTTTAATACTGTATAAGTTAATTCATTAGTTTTATAATCTTTATTATTATAGAAAGTTTTTAAACTATCTAAACCAACATTATCTAATGTTATAGTATGTTTTCCTAAAGAAGTATCAGCATTTATTAAATCTACTTCATAATTATTACCATCTTGTTTAGTAACATTAAAATCTTTAACTTCATCATTATTTTTTACTGTAACATTAGCTACTAATGCTTCTCTATTGTTAGTACTTTTAAATGTTATAATTGGTGTTTCATTTTCTTGTAAAGCATCAGTTATAGCTAGATCAGTTAAAGTAAAGTTATAATTTCCTCCTACAGTAAATGAATGTGAGAATAAAACAGTATCTCTATAATGATTTTTCTCATTATCAGGATCTACATCTAAATCATATCCACCTACTATTTCTAGATAATATGTTTTATCTTCTTCGGCATTAAATGTAATTGTTGTTTTGCCCTGCTTAACTTCTGTACTAGTTAGTTGTTTATCATCTGCATCAAATATTCTAGCCGTTGCATTTTCAAATGCATCATCTACATCAACTAGTTCAAAACTAATTGTTCCTTTATCATCTTCTAAATTAAAATTATGAAAATAAGGTGCATCTTTTAAAACAACTTTTTCTATCTTAAAATCTGGTTTTACAACTCTTTCATTATTTAAGTCAACTTCTTCAATAACAAATTCATGATCACCATATTCTTTTGGTGTATTAACTTCTACATAGTAAATGTCATTATTAAGTACTACATCATAGAAATGTCCATCAACTTTAACTCTTCTAATCTTAACTCCGTTAGGAGTTATTTTAGCTTTAAATTTTAAAGTAACAGTTCCTTTATGAATATAATATTCTTCTTCATCTTTTATTTCTTCTAAAGTAACTTTTGTATTCTTATTAACATCTTCTACTATGCCACCAATATCACCAACATCGACTTTACCATCATTGTTAGTATCAAATTTATTATCTGGTTTCTTAGAAGGCTTTTTACCACTAGAACTACTATTATTCTTATCTTTATTATTAGTGCTACTATTATTAGAATTATTTTCTACTTCTGTATTTTGGTTATCTTCTTTTGTACCTTCTAAACCTATTAAATACTCAAGTATTTCTTTAGCATCATTATAATCTTTTTGGCCATCATTATTAACATCTTTCTTACTATCATTTAATATTAATAAAGCACTAAATAAACCAACAAAAACAGCTAATGCTACACTAGTTAAAATAATAATCTTTTTATCACGTTTCTTAACTATAATATAAATTAAACAAACTAATAAAAGAGCTGAACCAATACCTGTTCCTATAACAATTGGTTTATTACTAAAAACACTTATAATATTTTCTTTATCTTCACTTATAACATTTTCTTTATTAGTCGGAATAGCTTCTCCCTCTTTAGCATCTCTAGATACAAATACTTTAATTTTTGTACTTGGATAACTTACTTTATCATTCCCATCAGAAGAAGTTATATTTGTTAAAGCAATATTAGTATCTCCAACATTAGCATCACTTTTAACTTTTAAATGAACACTAAATAAAACACTATCTCCAGTTACTGAACCAGTAGTATTAATAATTCCAAATTTATTATTATCTTCATTATAAGCAATTATTTCTGTTTCACTAATCGTAAAATCTTCTTCATCTATTTTTTGGAATACATTATTATCATATTTTAAAGTAGCTAGTAATGCATAAGTATTTAAATCTTCAGGAGCTACTACACTAACGACAATTTCATCACCAACAGTTAAATCATCTTTATCTACTTTAAGTATTAAATTGTCTTCAGCGCTACTTTCAGCAAATACAATTACTGGTAATAAAAATATCACCATTAAAAATATATAAATAAATCTTTTAAATTTATTAAACATAATAACCTAACCTCCTTGGTAATAACCCCTAAATATACCCTTTTATAATATATTAAACTATATATATTATAATATTTCAATCACATTATTATTTATGCCTTTATTCTAGCATAATAACGTCCTTTTTTAAATAATTTTAAATCAAATTTGATATTAATTTTACTATATAAAATATTATACATGTTTTTAATACAACTATTATAAAAAAATAAGATGTTTTTTCAAGTATTTTTACTATCTCTAACCAACAAAAAAAGGTTATCATTTTGGATAACCTTTATCTCATTTTAATAAGTAAGAATATTAAACCAGATAAAGCAACAAATGATGCAGCAACTACCGCAACTATAGCTACAGAATTATTAGTTTTGGTTTCTTCAACAACATTCTCTTCTGTATTTTCAGTTTCTTCATCCTGTTCTTGTTGCTCTTCATCAGTTACTTGAGTTTCATTATCTTTAACTTCTTCTGTACTAGAATCATTTTTTTCTTCTGTTTTATTTTCTTCACTAGTTGTATTATTTTCTTCTTGTTCATTTGTAGTTGTATTATTTGAACTACTTGGTTTTTTAGTAGTTGTTTCTTTATTACTTGAACTACTATCATTGTTCTCTTTACTAGTTTCTGACTCACTTGGTTTAGTTTCAGAACCACTAGGTTTACTTGGCTCTGGATTACTTGGTGGAGGTGTAGGTTTATCATCTTTTTCTCTAATTACAAGTATCTCCGTTTCATATTTTTCATGATTATCATCGCCAAGGAATATAATTTTAACAGTATTTTCTCCCTCTTTAAGTTCCATAGATGCATCAGCCCATTGCCAATTACCATCTAAATATATTTGATCTAATCTAGTAGTACTACCAGATACTTTCATTTCTGGATGAATCATTTCTGTTGGCTTTTGTGCTTTATTAATTTTATAATTAGCTGTTAATTCTCCAGAATAAATACCTATTCCAGTTATTTTAACAACATGATCTCCAGCTTTAGTTAATTCACTAAACTCTAATGTATAATCAACACCTTCAGTTAATTCATGACTAGAAACATTATTATTTATTAATGATAATGTCATGATTTCAGCAACTGGATCATTTTCTTTATCTTCAGATTGTTGTGGTAATACTTGTACATTTTTTCTTACCTTAACAATAATATTATGTTCTTGACCATTGTAGAAAAGATTTTCATTTTCTATTTCAACTACATAATCATCTTTAGTTAATTCAATTACTTCATTATCTTTAGGTTTTATTACTATTTGAATTAAATCAGTTGAAGTATTTCCATCACTATCTGTTACTGTTACCACAATATGATAAGTACCAGCTTCTTGCCAATTAATATCAGAATTTATAGAAACTTTTTCTGTATTTTCTATAGAAATATCTTCGTCTTCTTCATCAGAAATAGTAATTGTTTCTTTAAATTTCTCTAAAGTCTTCTGTTCTTCGCCAGTCAATTCAAATGAGTAATTCTTTTGTGTAATATTAATTTTTGGACGACTACCTTTTTCTTTCACTATTTTAATTTCAACTTCAGTTTCTTCATAGTTTTTTGTATCATAATAAACTGCAATAGCCGTATTCTCGCCTACATTCAATTGAAGATTAGAATCTTTCCAATGCCATCCTTTTGGTAAACCAATATCTCCAACAGTATTTTTAGTTTTATCTACACAGATACCTTCAGCGATATTTATTACTGGTGCTTTAGCTTTTCCAATATCAAATTCTAATTCTTTTTCGCCATCATAAGCACCTAAACCAATAAGCGTAATCTTACCCTTACCAGCTTCAACATTATCTTTATAATCTAGTGAATAATGTTCATCCAATACTAATTCTTTATTTCCATCTTTTACTGTTACAGAAGGTCTTATTTCACTACCAGTATAAGTATGACCATTAGTAACATAACTTATATCTAAAGTATTTACATCTATATAAGATTCCGATTTATTTTCATAGATATTAAACATTGCTGCACAAACATAATCATATGTTGAATCAAGCGCTGTTATTTTAATATATCTTGCCCTTACTGGTTTAGTAGGTATATAAGTTTTAACATCATTATTCTTAGCCCATGATACTTCATCAGCAACTACATCCCATTTCTTACCATCAACACTAACTTCAATCTTAGCTTTGGTCATGATACCTAAATCACTAACTATACCAGGGAAATATTCTAATTTAGAAAATTGTATTGAATTCTTTAAAGCAATAGTGACATCTGCGTGTTCGTCTCCCTTAGCACTAGTCCAATAAGTATCTCTACCTCTATCAACTAATTTAGCTTCATCGCCTTCATTTAATGATGAAGAAGTAGTTACAGTTTGTCTAGAAAATGGTACATATGAATAATCATTACTTTCAGCTATTGGTTCCATAAATAATATGCTTGGTTCACTAGGAAAATAAGTCTTAGTATAACCATTCCTAATGGCAATCATCTCGCCACCTTCTTTAGTAAACTTAGGTAGCTCCTCATTAAACTTATGCCAATCTAAACTATTATATTCAGTAGTAGCTTTATACATACAATTAAAGAAATCTTCTAATTTTTCATCTGTATCTAACATTGTCCATTCTGCAACATTCTCATCTATTCCAGCAAATCTTTGTTCATTAATATTTTGATAAATATTCTTAGAATTTTCCCCTTCAGTTAAATCTATAAAGAATAAATTCTTAATATCTTCTTCCGTTTCGATTTTACTATCTCTAGAAGTAGAAAGTAAGTGAACAACAATATCCTTTGTTTCATCCATATTCTTTATTTGGTCTCTTAAATCAACTTTTATACTACCATCAGTTACTTCAATCCATTTAGTATTTTCGCTGATTTTTTTATGTTCAGCATCGTATTCATAGTTTAAGGTATATTCAAAAGGCATTTTGTTTTCTTTAGCAGTTCCAGCAAGCATTAAGAAACCGGCGTTTTTACCATCAAAAGAGAAAGTAGCAATATCATTATTCTCTTTAATTCCTAATAAGTATTTAGCAATATCATTAATAGCTCCATATTGTAAAGAATCTTTTTCAGTAAACTTTGATTGTTCAGTTAAAGTTTTATCTAATAAACTACTGTACGCAACTAAATTGTCTTTAATATGCAAATTAAATAGTTTTAATAAATCATACATAGGAAGTGGGAATTCTTTAAGATTGGTCATTATTTTTTGCGCCACTTCATAATAATTGTTATCAGTTGTTGATTCGTCTTGTAAAAGAGTTTGAATTAAACCATACCAAGAATCAACATTATAATTTTGAACCTGTAATGCTCGTTCATAGGCATTTATTTTAGCTTTAATATCAGTTCTAACATCAGCAATTAAATTATAAATAAAGGCTTCTTTATATTTATCAAATTCATCTAGAGCTCTTTGAGCGATTAAAATGTAAGCTGCATTGTTAGTATCAACCCATTTGTATGTTTTACTACCCCAGTCAAGTAGCATTCTCTCACCTTTGTAAGATCTTGCCCAACCAGCAGCAGCATTACCTATATTCCAAATTCTTACTTTTTTACCATCGGCTGTTTCTTTTAAGCTTGAAACAAAATAGGCAGCATGACCAGGTTGAGAAACCAAACTAGAAGGTACACCATAAGCCATTTCAATATTTGAACCTGTACCAGCTAATGAACCACAAACGCCATCTTCTTCCCATATCGTCCACAAACGAAGTGGCGCTTTTTCACCAGTTTCAATTTTAAAATTCTTTAAGCCATATTTTTCGTTACAGCTTGCTCCTCTTTTATATCCTTTATCTGTTTGAGATTTATGAAAATTAGAAGAATCTTCAGTAGCACAATAAGTAGAATCCTTTTTATAATATTCAGGATCTTCATACTTCCATCTAAATCCACCATCATAGTAAATATAATTATAAGGATTCTTATAGCCTTCTGGACCATATTGTGTCTGGCCTGATTTAGTTTTTTGAGTATACCAGTTTAACCAAGGTATCTCTTCATCACTAATACGATTATTTACTACCCAACGCATTTCTTCTATTTCTAAATTCTTAAAAATATCTTTTTCAAATTGCGTAGAAACACCATCATATGTATAACCATCATTTAATAATTGTTTTAATACTTCATATCTTTTTAAAGGATAAGAAGGAGTTCTTACCGGCTCAACCGGCTTGTTAGCGGTTTGCCAGAAATTAACATCACTACCATAAGCCAAAGATATTGCCATCATCATCTTTTTATAAGTTGCCCCATTATTTTCATCATTTAAATCTTCTTTATGTTCAAAGTATAATTCTTCAAAGACAGTTAATGCTTGTAAATAATTATAACCTTCTGGTGTCCCACCTAATAGATATTCTTCAAGATTATCTTCATTATTAAATAACCAACTAAAGAAATCCATATTTCTTTCATTTTTATTAACAAAAGCTTGAAGTATTGGATAACCAACACGTTTAACTAAAGTTCTTTGTAATAATTTTAGTTTTAATTCTTTATTTTTTACAATATTTTCATCTGTTTCTTTTTGTAAATCGGCATCATATTCTTCAACTGTTTTAATCCAATTAACAGTCGGTTTTTTAGATGAGTCATAATTTTTAGAATCATAAATCATCGCATCAAAATAAACTGCATGGTCACTACTATTATCTCCATTAGGACTCGCTTCTAACTTTAACCAATGATATCCCTCTACAGATGCTGTTATCTTTTCTGCTTCACTATTTCCTTTTAAAGCATTACTAGATTTTAATAACTTCCATTCATTTTTCTCATAGCTATCCGCTTTAGAACCATAAATATGGAATACAACATTACCAGCATTACCTCTACTAGCATCTACTCCAACATAAGCAGAAAACATATCAAAATTAGTATAATCATGTAAATTATAAATAATTGATGAAGGAGCATGAGCATATAAAGCATTCATCGAATAAGTTCTTTGATGCTCTATCATTAATGAAATCATTTCATTAGATTCATTTTTATTCTTCTTAAAAGTACCGTATCCTACCTTAACATAAGCTTCCTGTATATCAGATAAATACTTATAAGATGAATCAGCAGAGACTAAATGAATAATAAGTGATTCATATGGTGCAAAAAATAATGCCACTGCTGTAATAATCATTGTAATTTTTTGTAAAAACTTTTTCATATAAACTCTCCTCTAATATTTTATTAATTTATAAAATTTTTGATTAAAATATTAACCAAACAAACTCTCACTTTTTATATATCATAGTATAAAATATGATGCAAATTTATCTATTATTTTATTTAATATAATTTTATCATATTCCTAATTTATAGAAGCTATTTATAAACAATTTGACAATAAATTTACTATGTAAAATATTATATGTATTTTAATAATAAATGCAATAAAAAACTTAGATATTTTTCTAAGTATTTTTATTCTTAAAACCTATAACATTTATCTCCTATAAGTTCATAACCATCATCACAATAAGCTTTTTCTTTAGCTTTATCTTTAACTTCTTTATAACACTTTTTATTTTTTAATGTATAACCTTTATCACAAGTATATTTTTTTATTATTTCTTTAACTTCTTTTTTAATACATTTATTACCATTTAAAGTATAGCCATCTGGACAACCTACTTTTTCTAAAAGCTCTAATTCAATTTCTGAAACACATTTATCGCCATCCATTTTATACTCTTTAAAACCACCACCAGTATTTATTGAACATGATCTAAGTATTGAAGCAACTTTATTATTTTCTTCTAAGTAACAAGAATCTTCATCTAATCTTTTAAATCCTTTATGATTTTCCATACTCTTACATGCTGAACGACTTTCAACTTTAGCTATACATTTATCTATATCTTTATTATAAGAATATCCTACTGGACAATAATGTGATATCAAAACATCCCCAACAACTTGTTTTACAATACATTTTTCTCCATTAGAAGTACCTTCTACACAATATTTAATATTTATGGTATCTGTTTCAATATTCTTTAGACATTTACCATCTTCTAAAGTATATCCATCTTCACAACCATTATCTAATTTAGCTTCTTTTTCTTCTGTATATAAACAATTATTATCTTTATCTATATTACCCTTATTACATGAATAAGTTACTTTTCTTTCTCTACTTTCAACATATTTAACACATTTATTATCTTTAGCAACCATTCCCTCATCACATTGTAATTCTTTATTACCACAACTTGTTAATAATATTAATAAAGTAAACAATAATCCAACCTTTTTTAACATATAAACCTCTATTATTAATCTTCAATTACTTTTTCTAAATATACTTTATCTTTAAAAGCTCCTCTTTTTAAAGCTTTTTCTTTAGCTATTTCTATTACTTCTTCTAAAGTACTATTTTCTAAATTAGCTAAAGCATTTATTATTTCCACCATATCAGCTAATTCTTCTACTCGATCTTTACCACTTGCTTCCAATACTTCTTGATATTCCTCATTTAATTTCTTTTCTAACTCTTCTTTATATTCTTTATCATCTAATATTCTTGTATATGGTTCTCCTCCATTACCTTTAATAATATTAGGTATATTATCTCTAACTAATTTATTATATATCTTTTCCATATATCCTCCTACTATCTTAAGTATACCACTAAAAAACTCGGAAGAGATATCTTTAGTTATATATACGTTAAGTAGAAAAATAATAATTAAAAATATTGCTATTTAATGTTATATTTATATTGAGAAGAGGTATGTATATGTTGAGTTATGAAGGTCTTTTCTTTGATAAAGAAACAACTGAATTACTTCATTCTTTAGAGGAGAATCGATTAACTAAAATCAATGATGAAATTCACTGTACTTTTAAGTATCATCCTACTAATAAAGAAATATTTAATGATATTGTTGGTCAAAGTTTCGAAATAATGATTATTGGTTATGGTAATGATGGTTTTAATAGTGGGTTTGCAATATCTTTACCTGATGAATTATTACCATACTATATAAATTATGAAGAAGATAATCAAACTATTTTAAAAACTCCCCATATCACAGCTTCTTTATCTCATGATGCTAAAGCATCTAATACCAAAAATTTAAAATTTAAACCTTTAGAAAAACCAATTAAAATTAAAGGAACGTTTGGTTATTGGATAAAAGATAATAATAGTGAATATCTATCTTATAAACCATACAATAAATAACGGAGGAAATAATATGGCACAAAGTGATATTTTTTGGACATACGATAATAGTACAATTAAAGATTATTTTCCTTATTTTTTAAGAGAAAATTATCCAACTTTTAAATTCAGTTTTAATTGGGAAGATTTCCCCCAAATTCAAGATTATTTAACAAGACTTATGTTTAATTCCTTTTCTAATAGTTCTCAAGTTAGGTCACAACTTCCAGAATTAATTCATGATGTAGAAATGTTTTTTGCTGCTGGTTTAATGTCTGGAATATTTGATAACAATAACTTGCCATCCATTTTAAATAATCTAAAAGATAGTCGAAACGGATTTAGAATTGTAGAGTTTTTACCTCCTGAACTTTCAGGTGTTTTTGGAAACAGTATAAGTAATAAAATTCAAATCAACGAGCGAATGACTAGACACGGAAATAGTCCTTCCTTAACTGCTGAGGAAATAAGAAGATTATATATGTTTCATGAAATGGGACATAAAATACTTAACATACTATCTCAAGGTAGTGTAATACAAAGCTTTATAAGGACTATTGGTCCTATATTAAGAAGCAAAGGATTATCAAATCCTGATTTAAATTATAAAGAATTTGTTAAAGATGGTTTTTGGATGATTGAAGAATGTCTAACACAAGAATTAGCTGAATTTTTAACTTATTATTCATCTCAAAAACGAAGACCACAATTCGAAACTAGAAGAGACTTGGGATGTGATATTAAAACTAATCATGATTATTATGGAATATTTCAAATGCCAACAATCAATCTTGGTAAAACAATTCGAGGATGTTCAAAAATAAATTCTACAAACGAAGAAATATTAATAAATATGATTAAAAAAGCTTTAAATTCAAACTTTACTTTAGAGTTGATATCAGAATATAATCAAGGAAATGCTCAGTTGTATTATGATTTATTCTTAACCTTAAGAGCCATGGGAATGGTTAAAAAACAAAAATATGCTTCATTTGGCATAGGAAGACCTATAAATGGATTAAATGTCCAAAGTTGCTTAAATGCTATTGAACATATAACAAGAAATAATCGTGATTTAAGAGAATATCCAGAAAATGGATATCCAAGCATTGATTTTAATTCTTATCAAAATCCTCCGTCAGATTCAATGGGATCTTTTGGCCAAAGATAAAAATAAAAAATGACTTCCAGTATTAACATTTAACGCTGTATCAATTTACTAATAAGTATTATACGTGATATAATACTTTTGTAATGCCGGTTTAGTCTAGTGGTAAAACAGATCAATGGTAATGATCAGAGGACTGTTCAATTCAGTCATCCGGCACCATAATGATAATGACTCGAACTTTTTAAATTTTAATAAGTTCGAGTTTTAGTATTTAATAGTATATAATAAAATGATTTTTGTAAGGGGGTAAACATGAATAACGAAATCATAAAATCTGAAATCAATGTGAATAATAATAAAATAAATATAATAAGAATAGGAAATAAAGAATATATTTCTCTTACTGATTTGGCTAGGTATGCAGATGAAGATGATCCAAGATACCCTATTCAAAACTGGATGCGCAATAAAGATGTTATTGCTTATTTAGGATTATGGGAAAAATTGAATAATGAAAATTTCAAAGGTGTCGAATTCGACACGTTTAAAAATGAAGCAGGTAGTAATAAGTTTAAAATATCACCTCAAAAATGGATTAAAGAAACAAATGCAATTGGAATAATGTCTAAATCAGGAAACAATGGTGGTACTTATGCAGTAAGTGACATAGCTTTAGAATTTGCAAGTTGGTTATCTCCAGAATTTAAATTATATGTTATCCAAGAATTTGAAAGATTAAAAAAGAATGAAGCATATCAGTATAAACTTGATTGGTCTGCTAATAGAATGCTTGCAAAAACTAATTACCATATTCATACCGATTCTATTAAAGAAAATATTATTCCTAAATTAACTGAAAAACAAAAGCAATATATTTATGCTGAAGAAGCAGATGTTTTAAATGTTGCTTTATTTGGGATGACTGCAAAAGAATGGAAAGAAAAGCATCCAGATCTAAAAGGCAATATTAGAGATTACACTGATTTAAAACATTTACTTATTTTATGTAATTTAGAAAATACAAACGCTGAACTTATTAATGATGGTATAAAGCAAAAAGAAAGATTGATAAAACTTAATAATTCAGCTATTAGGTAAATGAAAATATTAGCAAATGACAAGTCTATAAAGGAATTGGAAAACTTAAATAAAAAATTAATAGATACTAAGTAGTTATGGCAATTTTACTTAGTTAGTATTAAAAACAATCATTAAAACAATTTGTAAAAAAATTGTTTTTATGATACGATGAATATGTCAAGGAAACTTGAATAAAATATAAAAGGGAACATTCAGTTTTTGCGAGTTGAATGCCTACCCAATTAATATTGTTTAGACATTTAATTCAATGAAGAATTAAGTGTCATTTTTTTATTACTATTATCATAACGATAAGGAGAAATAAAATGATAACAATGAGCTTTAGAATTTTTATAACAAAAGTCTTAGTTTTCATCTTTATCAAACCTCCTCTCTATAAGAGATTTGGTAGACATTCAACAACTAATATTCCCTATAAAAATTATATCAAGCATTTGTATCAAAAACAGCACTTTTTGTATCAAATATTACATAAAAAAACATATTTATTATTTTAAATATGCTTCTTCATAAATTGTTCTTTCACAAATATTATCTTTTTCATTTAATGTATAACCATCATCACATTTAATAGTTGCTTCACTTGTCTTTTCAATAATACATTTTTTACCATCTAAAGTACCTATTTCACAACTATAACTCTTACCTTGATAAGATGTTTTACGACATTCTCCATCTATTTGTTTAGTTCCATCCGGACAAGCCCAATCAACAGTATAATCTATTTTAGTTTCTTTAAATTCTGCACAAGTTCCATCATCTGCTACTTCTAAGCAAATCTTTTCAAAGCATCCATCTTCTCTAGCTTCTGTTGTACTTAATTCATCATCATCACTAATATTCTTAGATATACAATGTCTTTCATAAGTTTGGGCATATACTTTAGTACTAATACATTTACCATCACCTTGATAATAACCTTTATTACAAATAAACTTAGGTTTAGCATCAATAGTCATTACATTAACACATTGTTTTAATTTTTTATCATAATCATAACCTGGTTGACATTTATAAGATACTTCTTTAGTTTCATGTATTATACATTGTTCCCCAGATAGTTCTCCTCTATCACAAGTTAATGTTTTCTCTCCACAAGACGTTAATAATAAAATAGAAATTAGTAATAATATTCTTCTTTTCATTATCGCACCTCTACTATAATTAATTATATCTTAAAAAAGCATAAAAAAAAACTACTTAAAAAGTAGCATTGTAAACTATTCTTCAGTAGCGTCTTCTTGCATTGCGATTACTTCTTTACCTTTATAGTAACCACATTTCATACATGCACGATGAGGTTGGATAGTTGCTCCACATTTAGGACATTTAGTTAAAGTTCCAACTTCTTTTTTTAAGTGAGTACGACGCATTCTTTTTTTAGTTTTACTTGTTCTTCTAAAAGGAACTGCCATGATATCACTCCTTCCCTTCTTTATCAAGTAGCTCTAACAAAGGAGCTAATCTTGGATCTACCTTTTTATTTTCTTCATCTACTAGTTCCCAACCATCACCTGACATTTCATATTTTTTATCAGGGTTAGCACGAAAGCTAATTGGAACCTCTAGTACAATATTTTGCCATAAAATATCCATAATATCAAGTGTTTTTAACTCATTTTTATTGATTTCTTGTGCATTTTCACTTAATACTTCTGATATTTCAAAACTAAATGGATAATCAACTGGTTCTAAATCCATAGCATCTAATAAAGTCATTTTACCTTCAACATGGCAATCAAAGACAATCTCATTAGTCACACTATAATAAGCACGACCTTTTACTTTAACATTATCTAATTTCTTTATTGATGTCTTTTTTAAATATTCATCACCAAAAGATACGACATCATCAATAACTATTCCTTTTTCATCTATTTTAGCTAAATCAATATACATATCTTCACCCACTAGCTAGACCATTATACCAACTTTTCTTGAATAATACAACTTAATATAATAAAATTAAAGATATAAAGAAGGTCTTAATATGCATATTATTGGTATCATAGCTGAATATAATCCATTTCATAATGGTCATTTATATCATCTAAATAAAATTAAAGAAAAATATCCTGATTCTTTAATTATCTTAATCTTAAATGGTTATTTTACAGAGAGAGGAAATATATCTATTCTATCTAAAGAAGATAAAGTTAATATATCATTAAATCATAATTGTGATATTGTTCTTGAATTACCATTTATCTTTGGTACTCAATCAGCTGATATCTTTGCATATACAAGTCTTAAATTATTAAATGAATTAAAAGTTGAAAGAATTATTTTTGGTAGTGAATCTAATAATATTGACTTACTTAATAAAGTAGTTGATATTGAACTTAATGATCCAAACTATGAAGATAATGTCAAAAAATATTTAGATGAAGGACTTAACTATCCTACAGCAATGAAAAAAGCTTTAAATATCGAAGAAGACATTAATAACCCTAATGACTTACTAGGTATATCATATCTAAAAGCTATTAGAAAAATAAATCCCTCTATCATTGCTGAAACTATTAAAAGAACAAATGACTATCATGATACATCATCAACAGATGATATAATAAGTGCTACTAATATTAGAGAAAAACTTAAAAATAATGAACCAATAGATAAATATCTACCTTCTGATGTCTTACCTTATATAAAAGATATCTCTAATGATAATCTATTTAATTTACTAAAATTTAAAATCTTAACTGATCAAGACTTAAGTATTTATTTAGATGTTGATGAAGGTATTGAATATCGTTTACTTAAATACATTAATGAATCCCATAACTTTGATGAACTAATTAGTAATGTTAAAACTAAAAGATATACTTATAATAAAATAAATCGTATGTTACTTCATATCTTAATCGGTTTAACTAAAGAAGATAATAAACACACTACTTTAGATTATCTTAAAATATTAGGTTTTAATCAACAAGGTCAAGAATATTTAAATAAAGTTAAAAAAGATATTTCTTTATCATTAACTCCTAATAAAGATTCTAATGTTTATAAATATGAATTAAAAGCTGCTTATCTTTTTGAACAAGCTACTAAACAAAATCTAAATAACTTTGATAATAAAAATATTCCAATCAAAAAGGACTCCTAAAAGTCCTATTTTTTATAACCTTTTTTAGCTAAAAACTTATAAAAGTTCTGATTAGATAAACATAAGAAGTATAATACTATTCCTGTAAGAATAAATGAAGTTACAAAAAGTATTGTTCCCATATATGGTTCATAAAATATTGCTATAAGTCCCACTAAAGAAACTATACCCAAGATGGTATATAAAATAAATAAATGAATTGAATAACGATATTCTGCTTCATATTTATCTCTATATTCTCTTCTTAACTCATTTTGTTTATTACTATCTAATTCTCTAAATGATTTCATCTTTAAAAATTACTCCCATTCCAACCCCAGTTATCATATTCTTGATAACTAACATAAATATTACCTGGACTTATATCAAGTTCACTACTAATCAAATTAGTTACTTCCCCTGTCATTCTATTATAAGCTTCCCTACTACCAGCTCCATATAAATTAATCGCTATATAAGCTATGCCTTCAGTATCTAAGCCTTTAAAATATAACTTACAATTATCTTTAAACTCAATCATTAACCAACTTTCACTCTTATTTAAAATACTAATAGCTTCCCCTAATCTTGCTTTAATCTTTAATTCTTTTTCTTTAGTAATTTCTTTATTAGTTTTAATTTCTATAAATGGCATTTTATCACTCCTACTATATATTGTAACTAAAAAAGATAGCATCTTCAAGCTACCTTTATAATTTTAATCTTTTAATCATACTCGTATCTATATCATTTATTCTTTCAGGACATATTTCTATTTCTAAATTCTTTTGGCCATCAAACATACTTTTTTTAGTTTCTCTTACAACATGTATAGTACCATCACTTATTAATGGTTCTAACATTGTTTCATAAACATCTTTATTTTTCTTTTTATCATTTAATCTATTATAAAAACAAGTATAATCTATAACTGTCTTACTACCATTCATTGAAAGTAAATATTCTACTGTTTGATAATCAACAGCTCCCCATTCTCTAGCTGATAAACCATGTAAGTAATGCATCATATATTCTTTTTCTAGTTCTTTTTTAACAGCAATTAACATATATTCTAAGAATTTAGTAAGTTCATGATATCCCTTAGCTTCTTTAATTAATTTATCATAATGTGGAGCAAAGTTAATTGCTCTATTAAAGATAATATATGGATATATATGTCTATTAAGTAAATACCACATTGCTACTGTTCTACTAGTTCTTCCATTAATATCAAAATATGGATGAATATAAACAAAGTAAAAATGCATTATCTGTGACTTAATAAAATATTCTGTTTCATTATTAAATCTTTCCCCATTATTAACATATTCAAAGAAAGAATCCATATACTTAGGTACTTCTTCAAAAGGTAATCCTTCATCAATCGTATCATCTAATCTTCCATTTTGTAAGATATAAACAGGTGCTTCACGATACTTCTCACCCATTCTTCTTCGATCTTCTAAACCAAGTAAATTTTCACTTAATATTTTATATAATTCAGCAACAGTATCACTATTTATTCCTTTACCTTTTAAGATATACTGATAACCATGATATAAATTAATAATACGATGAGTTAACTCACTATTAGAAGCTCTTTTAGCATCTTCAATAACTTTTTCAATAGTTGCTAAAGAATCATTAATACCTTCAACCGTATTATTAGCTTTTAATTCATGATTAAACATTACTTTTCTCGAAAAGCTTCTTGTTTTCATAAATTCTTCTTGTTCTAAGAATTCTTCTAATTCTCTAACTAAACTATCTAAGTATTCACGATTATATCTAAATAATCTACCAGATGCTGTTTTTAAAGGTAATGTTCCTTCTTTAAAATTAAGTTGCATATAACTCACCCCTAATTAATAGGTCATATTATACCCATAAAAAAAGAAATATTCAAATATATCTCCCTTATTTAAATATTTCCTTCTTCCTTATAATTATTATTTTCTTCTGGATTAGCACACCTATTAATTTCATAACATGAACCAACTACATCACGAGCAGCATGATCAAGTTTCCAAACTCGATAAACATATAAGCTTCTATTTGTTTTAAAATCATTGTCAGACAATTCAATCCAAAAAGCTGCTTCTCCATCACCTTTAGTAATTTTTATATACTCATCATAATCTATCATAATTGTATTAACTTCTTCGGCCTTAACATCTTCGTAATCTCCCCAATATGATCTTAATTTTTTATCATAAATCATAAATGGTGTATCTTTACTAAAGTATTCGTAAAAATGAGTTATAACCTTATTATATCCTAACCATTCTTCATCTTTAGTACTTATCTCTAAATATTTCTTTGAAGATATAAATTCATATATTTCCTCTAAAGTATAAGGTGATTCTTTTAAATCTTCCCATTCAACATTAGAGTAATCAGAATTAGAATCTTCTTCGGCAAATACATTTACAATAAATGATGAACCAAAGCTTATTGCTACTCCTAATACTAAGACAACAAATAAAGAAATAACAACTTCTTGTAATGTTAATCTATTAGTATTTACTTTTTTCTTTTTCATACTTTACTCCTTTCTTAACTCAAATATATTATTTAATTTTTAAGTTATCAACCTAGTTTAACTAGAATTAAATTATCTAAGTATTCTAGTTTAACTAGAGTAATTATTTTACTAAGTTATATTCCTTAAAGAAGTTATCCATAAGTTCTTTATTATTTTCACATTTACCTATTAAACAAGATACTTTATCATCTTGATAAGTAAATTCTTCAACTATCACATCTTGATATTCTACTGCATAATGCATAATATTATTATCTACTTCATAATAAGCCATATATTTCATATTATTTTCTTCTAAAGTATAAGAATATGTCATATCAATTACATTATATTCTAAAGTTAAATTATCTTTATTCTTAATATAAGTATTATTATCACTTCTTACATAACCATTATTATTTAATAAAGTAATAACTTTATCAGAAACTTTTTTCTTTTGATAATTTTTATTTATATAATACAATTTATTATTAATACTTTTTTCTTTAAATATTAAACTAATATTTTCTTTTACTTGTTTATCATCTTTAACATATTCTATTTCTAAATATAATTTATCTAAGTTATTTAATATATCTTTATTAAAGTATACTAAATTATTTAAATTTTCTTCTATCTTTATATATTTATAATTATTCTTTGTAGCTAATACATATTTATTATTACCATTTAAATAATATAATGTAACTTTATAATCATAATCTCCTTCTATATCATTTAAACTTAAGATTACTTCATTATTATCAATCATTAAATAACTATCATTAATCACATATTTCTTACTATCTAAACTAATATTATAAAATTTAAACTTATTATAATTATTTATAAAATAAGTAAGTAAAAATACAATTAAAGTTGTTAAAATAACCATTAATACATAAAACAATATTTTCAGTATTTTACTATAATCTTTATGATGTTTATCAACAATTAAATTTATTAAATCAATATCTAAATATTTAGATATATCTTTTAAATATATTAAGTCAGGATAGTTTTTACCTGTCTCCCAATTAGAAACAGCTTTATCAGAAACCATTAATATTTTAGCCAGTTCTTGTTGCGTAAGTTTTTTCTTTTTACGGGCATCAGCAATTAGTTTACCAATTTCTTCTTTTTCTTTCATAAAGACACTCCTTATTTAGTTTTTTATTATATACATTTGTTAATTATATCGCAACTACTTAAAGTACTTCTAGCTGCTACATTTATCATAAATCCTTGACTGTATTTAGTTTTTCTCACTTCATCATTTAACCATTTCTCACCCACTTCTATATCATAAGCAGTACTACTTTCACTACTAGTTGTAATCTTCATATATTCATCATAATTAATCATAATTGTATCAATATCATCTTCTAATTTATTATCTAAAGGATTTAATACTTTGTTATAGATCATAAAATTTGTATCTTTACTAAAGTATTCATAAAAATGAGTTAAAACATAATTAAATTCAATCCATTCATCACAATCTTTAAGTTCTGTTTTGTAATAAGCACCAGTTGATATTAATTCATATATTTCATCTAATGTATAAGATGTTTCTTTAAGTACTTCATTATTTACTTGATTATCTTTATTATTACTTTTACTATTATCTTTACTTAAAACTATAATACTTAAAACTATTATTAATAAAACTATTCCTACTATAATAACTATCATTTTCTTATCTAGTTTTTTTATTTTATTTTTCATACATTGCACCTCATAAACTCAATATATAAATATCTTTAAAATTAAACAACCTATTTTAACTAGAATAAAATAAAAAAAGAATTCTAGTTTAACTAGAGTATCTTTTAATTATTTTTTATATTATAATTAATATAGAATAGGAAGAGTGAAGATGAATAACGATTTAATTGATAAGTTATTATATGATTGTGAAGATCGAAATGAAGTTTTAAAAGAAATAGATAATATTACTGATGAAGAAACTTTATATAGTTATGTCAGTCAATATAACTGGGATGATGGTTTTATAATTCCAAGTAAAATTATCGATCATAAATGTATGTCTTTAAGTATTGCTTTAATGTTATTTTATGATGCTGAAGGTGATTTATTATTTACTGATGAAATAGATCATAGTACTCCTCAATATGAATTTGTTTCTAAATTATATAATCGTATTTTAAATGGAACATATAAAGTAGGACTTACTAAATATGAAATACCTTTAACTAAAGTAGAAATTTTTAAATATCTAAAACAAGGTATTAATAGTATCTTTTTAACTAACATATAGAAAAAAGAAATATCTAATATAAATATTTCTTTTTATTTTTGACAATTTTCACAGTAATAAGTACTACGTCCACCAACAACTATTCTTTTTATTATCGTTCCACAATTTTTACAAGTTTCTCCTTCTCTTTTATGAACCATTAAATTCTGTTGAAATCTACCTGTAACTCCTAATGAAGAGGTATAACTTCTAATCGTTGTTCCACCACATTTAATCGCTTCTTCAATTATTCTTTTTGAAGATGAAACTATTTTATCACATTCATCCATTGTAATATCTACCCCTAATTTTTCGGGATAAATACCTGAAGCAAATAGTACTTCATCAGCATAGATATTACCTAAACCAGATATAATTGTTTGATCAAGTAATAAACTCTTCATTGGTAATTTCTTTTTATGAAAATTTTCATATAAATATTCTTTACTTAATTTAGGATCAATTGGTTCAATACCTTGTTTATGAACTCCTTCAACAGTTTCTAAATCTTCTTTTAAAACCAAATTCATTCGACCAAATTTTCTTGTATCATGATATCTTAAATCCGTACCATCTTCAAATTCAAAGATTACATGTTCATGTTTATTAATTTCTTCATTATGATCTTTAATAAAGTATTTACCTTCCATCCTTAAATGACTACATAAGTAATAAGGTCCAATATCAAATAATAACCATTTGCCCCTTCTTAAAATATCACTAAATTCTAAACCAATTAAATTCTTTTTAAAATCATTTATATCTGATTCAATTATTCTTTCATATAAGACATTAACGTTTACTATTTTTTTTCTTAGTATTCTTTTTCTTAGTGTTTGTCTTACTGTTTCGACCTCGGCTATTTCTGGCATCTGCTTTTTTACTCCTTACTTTGGCTTTTCTTATTACTGTCTTCTTAACTAGATTAATTCTAACTAAATCACTTATTTTAAGTAAATAATCTTGAATAGTAATTACTAAGGAATTAACATCAATCATACTTACTCCTTCTTTTAACATAATATTAAGATGCGCATAGTTAAATCCTCCATACGAATTAATCTCTAATTTTTCAACACTCTTAATTTCTTTATTCTTTTCTACTTCTTTTATATAACTATCAAGATCAATATTATTCTTTTCTTCTAAGTATTTAAAACTATTAATAATAACTTTAATTCCTTTATAAATAACTAATAAAGAAATTAATATCATTCCTAAGATATCCCCATATTTAAATATCTTAACCCATCTACTTAATTTAGTTAAAACTAATGCTCCTAGTACTATTCCATAAGTTACAAAATCTACAGTACTATTTAATTTACCTATAACTAATAAACCTTCTTTTTTCTGATAACTCATATTAGTACTAAAGCAAGAAATAATATATCTTGTAATAGCAACTAAGAAAACAAATAGAATAATAAACCAACTTGTATTTCTAACTTTACTAACTACACCATAATATATTAAGAATAAACCACTTAAGATAATTAATAACCCTATTACTGAACTAATAATTCCTTTATATTTTTTATTATCACTTTTCTTATATAGAAATAAACTTACTAGTATAACTGATACTTCTAATAACATACTAGCAAGCATTGTTAAAGAATGACATAGTAATCCTCCAACTAATTTAATTAATAATATTATTAAATCAACAATTATTATTTTTCTAACTTCTTTCATAAACAAACTCCCTATTTCGCTTCATACCAATCTGTACCATAATCACTACTAACTTTAAATGGTACATCTAGTTTAACACAAGTTTCCATATTACGTTTAACTAATTCTTCTAAAACATCTTTTTCTTCTTTAACTACATCAAAGATTAATTCATCATGAACTTGTAATAACATCTTAGATTTTAATTTCTTATCTTGCATTTCTTTAAATATTTTAACCATAGCTATTTTCATTATATCAGCTGAAGTTCCTTGAATTGGTGTATTAAGTGCTATTCTTTCTCCACTTTGTCTAACCATATAGTTTTTATTATTAAGTTCTTCTATAACTCTCTTACGATTAAATAAAGTTTTTACATATCCATCTTGATATGCTTGAGCAATTATATCATCCATATATCTTTTAACTCCAGGATACAATTCATAGTATTTATTAATAAAGTCTCTAGCTTCTCTAGCACTAATTTCTAAGTTTTCTCCTAAACCAAAACCACTTATTCCATAGACAATCCCAAATATAACTGCTTTAGCTGTCTTTCTTTGACTCTTAGTTACATCTTCTATTGGAATACCATACATATCAGCAGCAACTCTTGTATGAATATCTTCATCATTAATAAATGCTTGTTGTAATTCTTTAGATCCACTTACATGAGCTAAGACACGTAATTCCATTTGTGAATAATCTGCACTTAAGAATAAATCATTTTCTGGTAAGAAAGCTTTTCTTATTTTTCTTCCTTCTTCATCTCTAGCAGGTATATTTTGTAAATTAGGTTCTACTGATGATAATCTACCTGTTCTTGTTAAATTCTGTTTATAAATGGTATGAATCTTTCCATCTTCCTTAATAAAATTACTTAATCCTTCTAAGTATGTACTCTTTAATTTAGTTAAAGCACGATAATCTAATATCTTTTGAATAATTGGATGATAATCTACTAATTTATTTAAAATACTAACATCTGTTTTATATCCACTAGGTATTTTCTTAGCAAAAGGAAGTTGTAACTTTTCAAAAAGAATAACTCCTAATTGTTTAGGACTTCCTATATTAAAGTCTTCTCCTGCATCCTCATGGATCTCTTTTTCTAATTCCTTAATACGGCCTTCCATCTCATCATTCATTTTCTTTAAAATATCAGCATCTACTCTAACCCCATCATATTCCATATTAGCAAGTACGGTTATTAAAGGCATCTCTATTGTTTCATATAGTTCTAACATTTCCTCTTTATCTAAATTATTTAAGTATTCATCTTTAACATCATAAATAAATCTTGCTTTAGCAACTATATCTTTTTTATCAAAACCATTCTTTAAACTTTGGGAATAGAAATTAACTTGCATACCTTTATTATTCATTAAGTAAGCAATATCATCTTTAATATTCTCATTAAGTAAATAAGCTGCAATCATTATATCAGAACAAGCTTCAATTTCATATCCTTCTTTTTTAAGTAAAACATAATTCTTTTTCTGATCAAAGGTTGTAATCTTTTTATTTTTTAAAGCTGGAATAACTTCATCTAAAATAGCATTATTAACAAAATAGTTATTCTTCTTATCACATATGGCCATTCCAATAATATTACCATTATGATAATTTTCTTTATCACATTCAATATATAAAGATATATCTTCTTCTAAATTACTTAAATCATCTAAACTATTAACATTCTTATATTTTACTTCGCTTTCTACCGTTCTAGCTTCTAAAACACTTTTTTTAATTAATGAATAAAACTCTAAATTTTCATAAATATTATTTAAACTAATAATATCCGGACCATTATAAACTATTTCACTTAATTTAACATTTAAAGGTACATCACGATAAATCGTCGCTATTTCTTTACTAATAAAAGCACTCTCTTTATCTTCTACTAGTTTTTCTTTCATCTTACCCTTTATTTCATCAATATGTTCATAAATATCTTCTATTGTTTCATATGTCTTAAGTAAATTAATTGCTGTTTTATCACCAATTCCTTTAACTCCAGGTATATTATCTGATGAATCACCAGCTAAAGCTTTATAATCTATAATTCTAATTGGTTCAAATCCCCAATCTTCTTTAAAAGTTTTAGGATTATATCTTATATAATCTTTTTGTTTTAATAATTTAACATCTACAACATCACTAATTAATTGTAATAAATCTTTATCTGAAGAAATAATCGTTGCATCATATTCAGGATCTTCTTCGCACATCTTCGCAAATGTTCCTATAATATCATCTGCTTCATAAGGTTCTAATTCAAAATAAGGAATTCCCATTGCTTTTAGTATTTCTCTAGCTACAGGCATTTGTAATTTTAATTCTTCTGGTGTTGCTGCTCTTCCCTCTTTATAAGTTTCATATTTTTGTTTACGAAAATTCTTTCCAATATCAAAAGCTACTGCAATATATTCCGGTTTTTCTTCATGAATAATCTTATTCATCATTTGACAAAAGCCATATAAAGCATTAGTTGGAAAACCCTTACTGTTTTTCATTACATTACCAGTATAAGCTGTTGCATAATAACTTCTAAACATTAAATTATTACCATCTACTAAGATTACTTTCTTCATTAATATCACCTGTTTATTATTATACCAAATTTATCTAATCTTTTCGTAAAATTATTAAATTTTTATAATAAAAAAACTATCTTTAAAAAGATAATTTTCTATTTTAAACAATTTCTAATAAATTCTTTAAATAAATTATTAAATTGAGGTAATATCTCAGGATGAAATTGTACACCGACAATAAAATTATTATCATCTATATTTTCTATTCCTTCAATTAAACCATCTTCTGATTTAATACTTACTTTAAACATCTTACCAACTTCCGTAATTGTATTATTGTGAACACTATTTACTTCTATCTTTTCTTGACCAAATATTTTATATAACTTTGAATCTTTATCTATATAATCATAGTGTGCCAAAGCTTCATTATTATCTCTTAATAACTCAATCGGCCAATGATTACTAGTATCTATTTTTTTAATTATTCTTTTTTCTTTTTCTAGATTAACTGAATACATCGCTAATGTCTGCATTCCTAAACATATACCTAAAATAGGTTTCTTATTTTTAACAAAATAATCTATTACCTTAAAATTAACTGGTCTCACTCTATCTCCACCTGGTAATATTAAACCATCACACATTTCTAAAGATTCATATATTACTTCTTCATCACAGTAAGGAATAAGTAAAGGAATCGCTCCGTTTTCATATACTTTCTTAATATAATTATTACCATAACGGTATGTATCTTTAAAAGTATCATTAGTTACCATATAATTACTAGTCGCTAAAATACCTATTACAACTTTTCTTTTCATCATCAAGTATCAACTCCTAATAAGTATATTAATTATAACATAAAAATATAGATTATTTTTTTATTATATGTTATTATTTATAATAGGAAAGAGGTTAAAATAATGAAAAAATTTGATGTCAAAAAACTACTTGTATTAATATTAATTATCGCTGCTTTAATAGCAATCGCCTTTATTGGTTTTAAAGCTGTTAATAAAGATAAATTAACAAAAGAAAATAAAACAGAGGTTGAAGCTAATATTAGTTCTTATTACTTAAACTTAACTAAAGGTTATTCAACTACATATGGTGGTCTTGATGTTCTATACTCTTATGATAAAACTACTTATGAAGATTTAAGTGAACAAGAAATTGTTTACACAGCTGCTACTTATTTAAGTGATAGTGATATTAACTATACTATTGATGCTGCTGCTATGACTCAATTAAGTGATAGTGGTAAATATAGTAATTTAAATGATTATCGTATTTATAGTGGTGAAAGTGTTAGACAAGCTGTTAAAGATTTATTTGGTGCTGATACTATTCCTAGTACACCTGCTCCAGAAAATTATGTTTTTGATATAATTTATGATGTTAATACTGACTGCTATTTAATAACTAAAAATGATATTGAAGATAATGAAACTTCTGAAGCTAGTATGGACTTCTCAATTATCAGTACTGAAAGTAAAGATGGTAAAGTTATAACAACTGTTGCTATTGCTTATGTTTATGATGATGAAGGAAATATCATGTATATGAAAGATCCTGCTGGTGAAAAAGTAGTTGTTGAAAATTTAGAAAAAGAGGAATTTCCTAAAGATAAAATAGAGGAATTCGACAAATACAAATTTACATTAAAAGAATCTTCTGATAAAAAATATGTCTTTGAAAGTGTTGAAAAAGTAAAATAAGGTTTTAAACCTTATTTTTTTTGACCAAAAAAAGAATCAGTTAAAATAAACTTAACTGATTACTTTCTGATAAATTATCTAAGCATCCTAATGCTTTTAATTTTTCCATAGAACTAGTATTTACTTTACCACGTTCTCTTAAATCTTCCATTGAAATAAATGGTCCACCTTCTCTAGCTTTAACAATTGCATCTGCAACGTTATCACCAAGTCCATCTAATGCTCTAAATGGAATAATTAAACCTTTTTCATCTTCTGTAATAACAAACTTCTTACCATCGCTCTTATCAACATCAATATTCTTAAAATAGAAACCTCTTAAACACATTTCTAAACAAATACATAATGTTTCTCTAGTATCTATCTCTTTATTACTTGCATTATTTCCTTTTGCATCTATTTCATCAATCTTATTTCTTATGGCGTCTGCTCCCTTAATCATTGATTCAATATCAAATTGATCACGTCTTATAGAAAGATAAGCACAATAATACCATAAAGGATGATGAACTTTAAACCAAGCTATTCTAAATGCTGATGTTACATAAGCGGTTGCATGCGCTTTAGGAAACATGTATTTTATTTTACGACAAGATTCAATATACCACTCTGGTATATTAGCTTCCCTCATTGCTGCTGCATGTTCTGCCCAAGTAGTCGGATCTTTAGAAGCTTTACCTTTACGAACAAATTCCATTATTTTAAATGCTTTAGCAGGTTTCATTCCCCAAGCTATTAAGTTAACCATGATATCATCACGACAACCAATAACATTTTTAAATGGAACTTCAATAATTCCTTTATCATTTGGTGTACATAAATCACGCGCATTACCAAGCCATACATCAGTACCATGTGATAAACCAGATATTTTAATAAGTTCTGCAAATGTAGTTGGTTTAGTTTCTTCAAGCATTCCTAGTAAGAAAGATGTACCAAATTCTGGAACTCCTAATGTTCCTGTAGGACAATACTTACGTCCATCTTTATCTGTTAAACCTCTTAATTGGTATCTATCTACTCCTAATATTTCTGGTCCTGTAAAGATCTTCATTGTATCTAAGTCACCTAAATCTATCTTAGTTACATCAATCCCTGATATATCTTGTAACATTCTAAGTACTGTTGGATCATCGTGACCTAGTATATCAAGTTTTAATAAGTC
>CANPXB010000009.1 GCA_947585595.1 uncultured Bacilli bacterium | reverse complement strand
CATCATAAAACAATTACGATAATATTATAAGTACGGATGCAGTGTGTATAATCCAAAAATGGAGTAGTACTCAAGAGGCTGAAGAGGCGCCCCTGCTAAGGGTGTAGGTCGGGTAACTGGCGCGAGAGTTCAAATCTCTCCTGCTCCGCCATTATATAAATTTACTTCGGAATAATCCGAAGTTTTTTTGTCTTATAGGAAAGTTCATAAAAAACATTGAAAATATATTGACGAACACTAGTTCGTTATTGTATAATTATCTTACAGGGGAAGATGGTTATGATTATTAATAAAGCTTATAAATTTAGATTGTATCCTAATTACAAACAAAAAGAGTTAATTAATAAAACTCTTGGTTGTTCTAGGTTTATTTATAACTATATGTTAGATAAGAAAAAAGATAATATTTTTTTGTCCAAATATGATTTAAGCAAGCAAGTCCCATCTTTAACTATTACCTACCCATTTTTAAAGGAAGTAGATGTCTGTGCTTTAAGATGTTCTTTATTTGATTTAGATAATGGATTTCAAAGATATTTTACTAAGAAAGGAAATTATCCTAAATTTAAAGCAAAAGGAGTAAAGGATAGCTATCGTACATGCTATGTAAAAAATAAATATAAGAATAAAATATATGAAAATATAAAATTAGATTTAATAAATAACAATATAACTTTGCCTAAACTAAAAGAAGTAAAAATAAGAGGTTATAGAAACTTAAATAAAATTAATGGAAGAATTCTTAATGCTACTATTTCTAAGGTAGCAAACAAATACTATGTATCAGTATGTGTTGAAGAGTATTTAGATATAAAAGAAATAATACCTTCAAGTGTAGTCGGAATAGATGTAGGTATAAAAAGTTTAGTAACTACAAGTGATGGTATTTCTTATGGTAATCCAAATTATTTAAATAAATATGAAAGAAGAATAAAAAGACTACAAAGAGATTTATCTAGAAAAATAAAAGGAAGTAATAACTTCTATAAGACTAAAATCAAATTAGAAGAAATATATAGAAAACTTAAAAATGCTCGTATTAAAACTAATGAAGAAATAGTAAGTAAAATAACCAAAGATTATGACATTATAATAAGTGAAGATTTAAGTATTAAAAAAATGATTGAAGAATCCAAAAAGTATCTAAGAAAATCTATTACTAATTCTACAATGAGTGACATTATAAATAGACTCAAGTATAAATGTAAATGGCTCGGTAAGAAATTCTATCAAGTAAATAGATACTATGCCAGTAGTCAGATATGTTCAAGATGTAATCATAAAGAAGTAGAAATGAAAAGTCTAAGTAGAAGAAAGTATATATGTAGAAATTGTGGATTAGAAATAGATAGAGATATAAATGCGAGTATAAATATAATGATTGAAGGATTATTTAGAAGTTATCAAACAAATTAAAGAATAAAAGAAATAATAAATAACAAATAAATAAAAAAATAAAAGTATTGTACGGTGGCGACCATCGGAAGTTAGGCTTGTGGAGGAGGAGACTCCAATGAAACAAGAAAAAGAAATCGTGAGGTTTCTTAATGTAAAATATAATAATTTTAATTATTTATTTTGCTTTTGTTCTGGTATAAAATTATGATAATTGAATATATTTTACTAATGAAAAGAGAATATATTACAGAGTATTATGATTATAAGGAGTATGAAGGGGATTTTAATAAAATAGTTAATAGTGATATAGATGTAAATATAAAAGTAGGTAAATTAGCTTTTTATATGGTAAGTAAGTTTCCTAAATTACCTTATTTTTGGGGTGGAGGACATAATAAGTTAAAAGAACAGTTATTAGGATTAGATCGGTACTGGGGAAGTTTAGAAGTTATTAAAGATTATGGTAGTGATTACTATTTAGTTGGGGAGTACTATCCTAAATCATTAGATTGTTCTGGTTTTGTTACTTGGTGTTTAGTTAATGCGGGATATGATTTAAGTAAATATATTAGTAAACCTGATTTAGATTATTCATTAAATAGTCATGATTTTTTACAAATAGGAGAGGTTTTTAAAATAAATGATGAAGATATTATTAATATAGTTAAAATAGGTGATTTAGCTTATATGGAAGGACATATTGGAATTATATGTGATGTTGATTATAAAGAAGAAGTTATTAATGTTGCTCATGTATCTTACAGTGGTGGAGGTAGTGGTTTAACTAAAATTAGTTTAATTACGAGTCGAGTTATTTATGATAGTGAGTTACAAGAAAGAGTCGGAACTAATTATTTTACAGATATTATATCTGTTAATTATTGACATAAAATCTTTTTAGAGGGTTGCATTAAATAACATATTATGTTAGGTTAAAAGTAGTTTGAAGGGAGGAATATATATGCTAGATAATGATGATTATAACTCGAATAAGGAAAAAGATATTCCTCTTGGGTGTCTTTAGAATTATTTAATTTAGTTTGTTTTTCGTAATTATTATAGGTTCTATAATAAGAGTTTTTTTGTGTGGAAATGGGGTGTAAGAAATGAAAGTTGTTGTTAATGATAAGATATATGTTCAAGTTAGAGATATTATCTTTTTAGCAAGATTATATAAAAATAAAGTTTTAATGAATTATTATTTATCTTTAATTAATCAAGGTTTTGGTGATAATGATTTTGTTAAAGCAAATAATAAGTTATTAAATAAGTTATTAGCTTCTGATATAATTATTGATTTTAATGAATGTAAAGATTATAGTGATTATCATTTAAGTAGTTTAATTATTACACTTACTTTAACTAGTAATGGTAATAGTGAAGTATTAGAACATAAGATAGATGATTTAAGAGATATGATAAGTCTTAAAAGAAATGAACTTGGTTATTCAATACCTTTAATACCAGATGATAAGATTAATGAAGTATATGATGATCTTAATGGATGTTTTAAAAGTACAATATTTAGTGATTACTATGTTATTGAATCATTAAATGGGGAAGAAGTAGGTGATACTCAAGAACTTTTAAAACGTGGTTTAAAGTATTTACATGATAAAGGTTTAATTAGAGAAGACGTGAAATACCATGTAATAAGTAAAGGTAGTTATGTTGTTCTATGTATAGAAAAGAAGAAAGAAGTAACAATACTTGATAAGATTACGAAAAAATTTAAAAATAAAACCTCACAATAGTGGGGTTTTATTCTTCTTCACTTAAGACTATATTAGATAAGTTATTAATAAAGTCTTTCATAATAGTTAAGTAATTATCATTGTTACTTCTTTCTTCATCAGTTAAAGTACTCATCGTATTTATTTCAACTAATTCAGCATTATAGTTATCAACTAAATCTTTAACGCTATCAGAAACATTGTTTTTATCATCAACAAAGATATATTTATATGTTTTATTTTTAAATTTATTTTTAATACTGGTTGTAATATTATTTTCACTAGAAATATTTATTACATCGAAACCATATTTTTCTAAGAATCCTAATGAATTATAGGCAATAATAATAGTTCCTTTATCATTATTTTTAGCACTACTTGCAATATTTCTTAAGTTAGCATCTAAAGTTGATAAGTCTTCTTCTAAAGAAGCATAATTCTTTTCGATTTCATCAGCAGCATATTTAGAAGTACTTAATTCTTTTAATCTAGTTTTAATATTATCAGCCATCATTAAATAGTTATTAGGACTTAACCATAGTTCTTCAACACCATATTTATAATTATATGAAGCACCAATAGGTTGAATATCTTTATTCTTATTAACTAAAGCTTTAGCTATTTCTTTTTCATCACTAGAACCATTATAGACAAAGATCATAGTTGATTTAGCTATATCATTTAATTGTTTATCAGTTAATTTATAATTAGTTACATCAGTATCATTAGGGTAGATACTTGTTATTTTACCATCATCATATAATCTAGTAACAATATATTCAATAGGATATACTGTAGTAGTAATATTAGAACCTTTTAATTCATCTGATTCAAAACAACCAGTACAAGTTAAAGTTATTAAACAAATTAATAATAAATAGATAATTTTCTTTTTCATTTATTCCTCCGTATATAATTTATATAACATAATAATTTTACTATATTTTATTTCTTTTGTAAATTTTATTCGTATGGTTTATTACTAGTAAATATTAATTAGATTTGATATAATGAAAAAGGTGATAATATGGATTTTCTAGAAAAGTATGGAATTTATATTAATGATAAAGAATTATTATTAAGAGCATTAACGCATTCATCTTATTCTAATGAACATGAATGTGAAAACTATGAAAGATTAGAATTTTTAGGAGATGCAGTTTTACAAATCTTAACTAGTGATTATCTTTATAATAATATGGAGTTGTCTGAAGGAGATATGAGTAAGACTAGAGCTTCATATGTTTGTGAGAGTGCATGTGCTAAATATGCTGAAGTTCTTAATTTTAAACCTTATATTAGAGTTGGACATGGTCAGTTAAATAATATTAATGAAACGATTATTGCAGATATGTTTGAAAGTGTTATGGGTTGTATTTATTTAGATCAAGGATTAGAAGCAGCAAAAAAAGTTTTTGATGAAGTTATTGTTCCTTGTATTCAGAATCATAATATGTTTTTAGGTGATTATAAAAGTAAATTACAAGAATTAGTTCAAACAACTAAGAAATCTTTAGAATATCGTTTGGTAGGTGAAGAAGGACCTGCTCATGATAAGGTATTTTATGTTGAAGTAGTAATTGATGATATTATCTATGGTAGAGGTAGTGGAAAGTCAAAGAAAGAAGCTGAGCAAAGGGCAGCACTTGATGCCTATAATAAACAAGCGAAAATTAGGTGATTTAAATGTACTTGAAGTGTATTAGAGCAAATGGGTTTAAATCTTTTGCCGATAAAATTGAGTTAGATATTGATAAAGGGATTACGGGTGTTGTAGGTCCGAATGGATCTGGTAAAAGTAATATTGTTGATGCAGTTAGATGGGTTTTAGGTGAACAATCAGTTAAAGCTTTACGTGGAGATTCATCAATGATTGATGTTATTTTTGCTGGTTCTAAAACACGTAGTGGTCAGACAAGAGCAAGTGTTAGCTTAGTATTTGATAATAGTGATTATTATTTAAATAGTGAATTTAATGAAATAGAAATAAAAAGAGTTGTTTATAAAACAGGAGAGAATGAATACTATATTAATAATAGTAAAGTAAGACTTAAAGATATAACGGATTTATTCTTAGATAGTGGAGCTGGTAGGGAATCATTTAATATTATTTCGCAAGGAGCAGTTGCTGATGTTATTAATAATAAACCAGAAGATCGAAGAGTAATATTCGAAGAGGCAGCAGGAGTATTAAAATATAAGAAACGTAAGGAAGAATCTTTTCGTAAATTAGATCGTACTAATGAAAACCTAGAAAGAGTTAATTTACTAATTGATGAATTATTAATTACTTTAGAACCTTTAAAAGAACAATCAGAAAAAGCAAGAAAATACTTAGAGTATAGAGATGATTTAGAAAATATAGAGATAGCTTTAATAGCTACGGATATTGAAAAGATTAATGAAGAATATTTAAATGTTAAAGAACATATTAAGAGATTAAATGAAGAAGTAGGAGATTTAGATACATCTAATAATACAGATTCATCTAAAGTAGAAGAATTAAAATTAAAAGCGATAAAACTAGATAGTGAAATAGAAGAAAAGACTAATAAAATAAATGAATTACAAACAGAAATAGCTAGTTTACAAAGTCAGAAACAAATTACTTTAGAAAGACAAAAGTATGAAGTAGATGATAATAAATTACAAGAAAATATTCTAGCTTTAAAAGAAGAAGTTTTAAATTTAACAAATACAATTAGTTCTTTAAGTAGTGATTTAGATACTTTAAAACAAGATTTAGAAGTTAAAGAATTAAAAAACAGAGAATTAATGAAGAAGTTAGAAGAAGCGAAGAATAAACGTTTTAGTTTAAGTAATGAGATTAATAATAAAACACGTGAAGTAATGGATTTAACTAATAAAATAGAGATTATTAAAGATAATATTAGTAATGATACGAAGTTACCTTATAGTGTTAAGAATGTTATTAATAATATAAGACTTAGAGGTATTCATGGAGTATTAGGGAAATTAATTGAAGTACCAGAAAAGTATGTAACAGCAATTGAAACATCACTAGGTGCTAATAGTAATGTTATAGTTGTTGATGGTGAAGTATGTGCTAAAGAAGCAATTAATTACTTAAAAGAGAATCGCTTAGGTAGAGCAACTTTCTTTCCGATATCAATTATTAAACCACGTAATGTAGTATTTGAAGACTTAGCGAAAGTTAAAGAGATAGATGGATTTATTGGAACAGGCGATTCTTTAGTAAGATATGATGAAAAGTATCGTAGTATTGTTTTAAATCAATTAGGTAATGTTATTGTTGTAGATAATATAGATACATTAAATAAAGTAGGTAAAATATTAAATTATAAATATAAAATTGTATCTTTAGAAGGAGAAATTCAATATAGTGGGGGTGCTATTACAGGTGGTAATATAAAAAGTAGTAATGGACTATTAAATCAAAAATATGAACTTGATAGTTTAAATAAAGCTTTAAATAAGAAAAAAGATAATTTAGAAAAATTAGAAAAAGAAATTAAAGAAGTTAATTTAGAAATAGATAATAATGCTTTAATGTTAGAAGAAAGTCAAAGAGAAAGTATTATTTTAAAAGAAGAATATGGTTTAAAGAGTAATCGTTTAAATGAAATGAAAGAAACTTATGAGAATAAGAATAATGAACTTGATGGTTCAGTTAATAAGAGTAATAATACTTTAGATAAAGAATTAGAAAATATCGTTAAACGTTATTATGAAGTAGTAGGTAATAAAGATAATTTAGTTAAAGAAGTTAATAAATTAAAGAGTGATAAAGCTTCATTAAATGAAGAAATTAATACTTTAGAAAAAACTTATAGAGAAATGAATAGTAAGATTACCCAAAAACAAAATGAATTAAAGATTGAAGAAATTAAAATGGGTAAGATGGATGTTAAATTAGATAGTTTATTACTTAGTTTAAATGAAAATTATAATTTAACTTATGAAAAAGCTAAAGAGACTTATCATTTAGATGTTGATTATGAAACAGCTAAGATTACAGTTAGTAATTTAAAAGCGAAAATTAAGACTTTAGGAGAAGTTAATACTGGTAGTATAGCTGAATATGAAAGAATTAATGATCGTTATATGTTCTTAACTAATCAACGTAATGATTTAGAAGAATCAGTAAGTAGTTTACTTAAAGTTATTTCAGAAATGGATGAGATAATGAAAGAGAAGTTTGAAACTACTTTTGAACAGATTAAACAAGAATTTAAAGTTGTCTTTAAGAAGTTATTTAAAGGTGGCGAAGGTATCTTAGAATTAACTAATCCCGAAGATATTTTAAATACAGGAATTGAAATATCAGCGGTACCACCAGGAAAGAAATTAAATTCAATTGGTTTACTTTCAGGAGGAGAAAAAACTTTAACGGCGATTGCTTTA
Source organism: uncultured Bacilli bacterium (assembly GCA_947585595.1). Lineage (GTDB taxonomy): Bacteria > Bacillota_I > Bacilli_A > RF39 > UBA660 > Coprovivens. The sequence goes on along the minus strand of CANPXB010000009.1, from coordinate 41,665 downwards.
CTTTTCTCAATCTTAAATGTTAAACCAGTACCATTTGTTATCTTAGATGAAGTAGAAGCAGCATTAGATGAAGTTAATGTTGAAGCATTTGGTAATTACTTACTATCTTGTAAAGAAAAAAGTCAATTTGTGATAATTACCCATAAAAAGAAAACAATGGAATATGCTGATGCTTTATATGGGGTAACAATGCAAGAGTCAGGTGTTTCGAAGATAGTTAGTGTAAAATTAGAAAATTAGATCCTTAAGGATCTTTTTTTATTTAAAAAAAAGGAAATTAAAGATAAAGAGATAATAATATAAGTAGAGGGATTATTAGTGACAGACATCGACATTTAATATGAAATAAATAATTTATATTAAGATAGGTGATATGATGAAAAAAGTTTTACTTATACTATTAAGCGCAATTTTACTGGGAAGTGGTCTTGCTTACTTGATGTTTAATAAGATAGTTTTAAATGATAAAGAAGAAACGAAAATAGTTAAGGCTTTTCAGATAGGAGTTTATAGTAATTATGATAATGCTTTAAAGATAGCAGAGCGAAATAATGGGGTTGTTATTATGGATGATAGTTTATATCGTGTATATGTAGCTATCTTATCAGATAAAGAAGCGATTAATAAAGTTAAAAGATATTATGATAAGATTGGTCTTAATTATTATTTAAAAGAAATAAATGTTAGTAAAGAATTTATTAAAGAAATAAAAGAAGATGAAGAGTTAATAAAAAGGGGGAATAGTGATACTTATAAAACAATTAATTTAGATGTTTTAAATAAATATAAGGAGTTGTTATGAGTTATTTAATTAAAGAATTACCATTAGATGAAAGACCAAGAGAAAGATTTAAAAAATATGGAGTCGAAGCTTTAAGTAATGAAGAGTTACTTAGTATTTTACTTAGAACAGGGACAAATAATAAATCAGTTAGAGAAGTAAGTACAGATATATTAAGAGAAATAAAATTACATGATTTAGCTTCTCTTAACTATAATACTTTAAAAGAAATAAAAGGAGTTGGGGAAGTTAAAGCTATTACTTTATTAAGTGCTATTGAGTTTGGCAAAAGAGTCTTATCAAGAAAAGATTTAGTTAATCAAATACTAAGTAGTAAAGATGCTTATTACTTAGTTAAAGATGAATTAGAAAATGAATTACAAGAAAAGTTTTTAGCTATATATTTAGATACTAAGAAATATGTTATTTTTAAAAAGATAATATTTATTGGCACAGTTAATAATAGTCAAGTAAGTTTAAGAGATGTTTTTAGAGAAGGAGTTAAATGTAATGCAAGTGCTATGATTATTGTTCATAATCATCCAGCAGGTAGTATAAGTCCTTCATTTGATGATGTATTATTAACAAATGAATTTATTAAAATTGGTAGATTAATGGGAATAAATGTAATAGATCACTTAATTATTGGGAAGAATAATTATTATAGTTTCCGAGAAAGTGATGGTGATTTATTTGCCGAAGAAAAATAAATATATTATAAAAGTTATATTATTAATAATTGTTATTAGTTTAGTAATAGGAGGTAATTATCTATTTAATTATTTAAAATATAATAATAAAGAAGAGGTAGATATTGCTGTTTTGCAACAAGAAAATGATATTTTAAGAGATGAAATAAAGAGTTTAAAAAAGATTGAAAGTTTAGATAATAGTTATGTCATAGCTAGAGTTATTTTAAGAGATATTCATAATTTTTATAATGAAATAATTATTAATGTTGGAAGTAATAAAGTAAATGTCGGAGATCCGGTAATAAATGAAGAAGGTTTAGTAGGAATTATTAGTGAAGTAAATAAATCAGAAGCTAATGTTAAATTACTATCTAGTAATCTTAGTTTATCAGTTAAAGTTGATGATACTTATGGTAATTTAAAAGGGAAGAAGGTTGATTTACTAGATAAATATAGTGAATTAAAAGTCGGAGATATAATTACAACATCAGGGCTTACAAATATACCTGGAGGAATCTATGTGGGGAAGATTAAAAAGGTTAAGATGGATGAGAATAACTTGGGTAAAGAATTAGAAGTAGAATTAGTTGATAATCAAGACTTAATATATGTTGGAGTCTTAAGTAGTCTTAAATGATTTATCTGGGTTTTATTTTAGATTATATTTTATCTTTCTTTAACCCAATTAAAACTTATTTTATAATTAATAATCTTGATAAAAATGATTTATTCTCAGTTATAGTTTGTGGTATTATACTTGACTTTTTATATCATAAAATACTTTTAAACTTAATTATTCTTGTAATACTTTATTTAATCTTTAAAAAAATTAAATTTAAGAAAAAATATAATGTAATAAAGAATATCTTATTATATGGGTTATACTTTAATATAACATTTTATCTTGGTAGTTATAATAATTATTATATTGGATATTTTATAGGGAGTTTAATCTTACAAATAGGTTATATTTTATATAGTAAGTGGTTATTAAATAATAGTCATTAGCATATTATTTAATGGTGATTAGATGAAAGATAGTAAGTATTATAAGAAGAGATTTAAAACAAGAAAAGTTAGTAGTGATAAATTATCTATTTTATTTAGTCAGTTTTTATTAGCTGTTATTTTTGTATTAGGAAGTTTAGTTTTAACTAATTTTAGTAGTGAATTTAAAAGTAAATATGTTAATGAAGTTTTAGAAAATAATTTTGATTTTAGTAAAATTAATAAATTTTATAATAAATATATTGGGGGAGATAAAGAAAATAAGGAAGAGATGGAGGTAGCTAATTTAGATAATAATATGTCATATGAACATGTTGGAGAGGCAGTTAAATTCTTGGTAGATAAAGAAACACCTGTTAAGGCTTTAGAGGGCGGTATTATTGTCTTTATTGGAGATAAAGATGATTTAGGGAAGACCATAATTATTCAAGGTAATGATGGAGTAGATATTTGGTATAGTAATATAGAAGTAACTGAATATAGTTTATATGATTATGTATCTAAAGGAGATATTATTGGAGTAGTAGAAGATAGGGAGTACTTAGTAACGATTAAGAAAGATGATCAAGTTATAAAGTATGAAGAATATATTTCTTAAGATAAAAATAGATTATAGTACTTATTTAATAATGTTACTATCTTTATTAGCAGGATATATCAAGAATATTAGTATAATATTTATAATTGTTATAATACATGAACTAGGTCATGTATTTTTCTTTAAACTTTTTAAAATAGAAATAGAAAAAATAGTTATTTATCCTTTTGGAGGAGTTAGTTATATTAAGAAAAAAATCCATGAAAGAATATATAGAGATATCTTGATTAGTTTAGGTGGTATCATATTTCAATTAATCTTAATATTAATAATATTTATGTTATATAAATATAACTTAGTGGTAGAAAGAACATATATATTATTTATTAAATATAATATAAATATTATTTTATTTAATTTAATACCGATTATTCCTTTAGATGGAAGTAAGTTATTATTAGCTATTTTAAGTAAGTTTATCGCTTATAAAAAGAGTTATCATTTAATGATTATAATAGGTATTATAAGTCTTATTTTATATATCGGATTTAATTTAATATATAAAGTTAATGATTTAATACTATATATTTATTTAGGAATGAAGATATATGAAGTTATAAAAGAAGAAAAACAAGTAATTAATAAGTTTTATTTAGAAAGAATATTATATGATCATTATTATAATAAGATAATTAATAATATAGATGATATAGATAAGATGAGATTAGATAAATATTATTATTTTAAAAATAAGAAGAGATTTATTAATGAAAGAGATTATATTAGGATAGTTAAATATAGAAGCTAATTTTGACAAATAAAGGTTTTTTTAGTACTATTTTACCGGGAATGAAAAGAGGATTTAAGGTATGACGTCTAGACAATTATGTAATGTAAGTGAGAAGGTAGCTAGTGCTTATCAAAGTCAGTTAACTAGCTTTTTAACTGACCAAAGAAATATTGCTAAATTAATATCTTTTTTAACTAGTCTAGGACTTACTGTAACAATGGGTAATAATAATATGTTATTTCCGATTATTACAGGAGCGACTGGTTATGCCTTAACTACCTCAATTCTTAAAGCTTTAAAAGATACAAAGGATTTCTCTTTAGAATATAAAAGACAATTAATTAGAGGAAGTCAAGAGTATCATAATTGTGTTGATTTATATGATTCATTAGTAGAAGATATTGCTCATTTCTTTAGATATCTTAATTTAAAAGATAGCTTAGATATTGGGTTATTTTATCAATGTTTATTATATAATGGTTTTTTATCTTATAATGGAGATTTTAATTATCATAAATATAATTATGATGGTGGGATATGTCCAGAGATATATGGAGCTAGAATAAGTAGTGGAACAGGAGTATGTCGTCATATAGCTACTAATTTAAAAGATATCTATGAAAAGATGGGATTTACTGCTTCTTATTTATCAGTAGGTGGAGCAAAAAGTACTTGGGTTAGTAATGTTAAAACAAGAATAATGCCATCTTCAATAAATCATGCAGTTGTTTGTGTTAAAGATACTTATGGTAAATATATAATAGATCCTACTTGGGAAAAGGTAGCAACATTTGATAATGATGATAAATTTGCACATATTATAGGTAATACAGAAAAAGATAGTCGTTATGTTATAGGTTATACTACTTTAATAAATCGTCGTCATTTACTTAACTATGATAGTTATGTTGGAGTAAGAAAGTCACCTTCAGCTATATTAGATACAAGAGATGTAAATCAATCATATGAATTTATTATGAGTGTTTTTTATAGTCAAAGAAGTAGAATACTAGATTTTTATCAATATATAAGTCGTAAATTAGAACAAATTAGTTTTTATGAACAGAAAATAGCTAATTATCATGATGTAGATCAAGTAAGTAACTTAGTCTTAACTAAACAAAGGTTTTAATTGACTAATATATAATAATTTGTTATAATTTCAATTGTTTTGAAGCAATCATCAAAACCGCACTAAAAAGGTTATAAGAACTTTAAGTCACCTTAAGGGCGCGTCTTAAAAATTATAAGGAGGTATGAAGATGAAAGCTATATTTGTTACTGGTGGTAAACAATATTATGTTTCTGAAGGCGATACTATCTATGTTGAAAAGTTAGATGCTGAAGTAGGTAGCGATGTTACTTTTACTGAAGTATTATATGTTGATGGTGTAGCTGGTAATCCAGTAGTTGACGGTGCAAAAGTTGTTTGTTCTGTTGAAAAACAAGGAAAACAAAAAAAGGTTATTATTTTTAAATACAGACCTAAGAAAAAATTCCGTAATAGACAAGGTCATAGACAACCATATACTAAGTTAATTGTTAAGAAAATTAGTAAATAATTATGATTAAGGTTAATGTTAAAGTAAAAAAGAATAAAGTTTATGAACTTGTAATAAAGGGTCATGCTAATTATGATAATTTAGGTAATGACATTGTTTGTGCTTCAGTTAGTGCAATGGCAATAACTACTGTAAATAGTATATTATTATTAGATGATTCAATTAGTTACGAAGAAGACTCTGGTTATTTAAAGATTAGAGTTAAAGAGGATACAGTTGTTAATGAAAAGTTATTAAATAACTTAGTTAATATGTTAAATGAATTACAAGAAGAGTATCCGAAAAATATTGAGATTAGAAATGAGGTTTAGAATATGAAATTGATGAGATTAAATATCCAATTATTCGCTCACGTTAAAGCTCAAGGTTCTACACAAAACGGTAGAGATTCTAGAGGTCGTAGATTAGGTGCTAAAGCTGCTGATGGCCAAATGGTATCAGCTGGAAGTATATTATACCGTCAAAGAGGAACTAAGATTTATCCTGGCGTAAATGTTGGAATGGGTAAAGACCACACTTTATTTGCTAAAGTCTCTGGAGTAGTTAAATTTGAAAGACTAGGTAGAGATAAGAAAAAAGTTAGTGTTTACGAAGCTTAATAAAAGGACCTTATTTAGGTCCTTTGTTTATGTTATAATTTAATTGAGATGATATAAATGTTAAAAGCTAAATTAGATAATAAAATTTACGAATTACCATTAGGTGATATATACCGTGATAAATTTGAAGAATATATTAGAGATGATGTATTAGATTTAAGTTTAGTAAGTAGTGATAAATTATATCAAGTTATAGATTTATTATTTGGTTATGTAGCTAATTCTTTAACATTATTTGGGATAGAATATTATCCAAGTGATTTAATAGATGAAAAAAAAGATATCTTAACAAGAATGAGTTCAGTAGATCGTTTACAAAAGTATATGGCAAAAGAAGGTAAAGTAGATCGTAGTATTGAAATGATAAAGAATTTTTTAGTAGTGATGTTAGAACATCATGAAAAGTTAATGAATCATGATAAAGGTAAGGTGATTTAAATGTTTATCGATGAAGTTACAATTAAACTCATAGCTGGTAAAGGAGGAGATGGATGTACTTCTTTTAGAAGAGAGAAGTTTGTTCCTCTAGGAGGACCAGATGGAGGGAATGGTGGCAAAGGATCAGATATAATATTTAAAGTAGAAAAAGGTTTAAAGACTTTAGTTGATTTAAAATATGCCAAGATTATTAAAGGAACTAAAGGAGTTAATGGTAAAGGTAGTAATAAACATGGGGCGAATGCTGATAATATTATTATCAAAGTACCAGAAGGAACAACTTTAATAGATGATGAAACTGGTTTAGTTATCTGTGATTTAGTTAATGATGGGGATGAGTTTGTTGTCTGTCATGGTGGTAGAGGAGGACGTGGTAATAAAGCGTTTGCTACCCAAGAAGAACCAGCTCCTAAAATGAGTGAATATGGTGAACCAGGAGAAGAAAGAATTGTTAAATGTGAATTAAAAGTCTTAGCTGATGTTGGTTTAGTAGGAATGCCTTCAGTAGGTAAGAGTACTATTCTTTCTTTAATAAGTGGAGCGAATCCAAAGATTGCTTCTTATCACTTTACAACATTAAGTCCTAATTTAGGAGTAGTTAAATTAAAAGATAATAGATCATTTGTCATGGCTGATTTACCAGGTTTAATTGAAGGAGCTAGTGAAGGAGCAGGTTTAGGAGAAAAATTCTTAAAACATGCGATGCGTACTAAATTAATAGCTCATGTTATAGATATGGGTTCTTTTGAAGGAAGAAATCCAATTGAAGATTATAAAGTTATTAGAAAAGAAATAGAATCTTATAATGATAAATTAGCTAAGAAAAAAGAAATAATTATTGCTAATAAAATGGATTTACCTGATGCTTTAGATAATTTAGAAAAATTTAAAAAGGAGTATCCAGATAAAGAAATTATTTTACTTAGTGCAATTAATAATGATGGTTTAGATAAGATGATTGTTAGACTGGCTGATTTATTAGAAACAATAGAAGAAGAACCAATATATGAAGATGAAAAATTAGAAAGTCATGTTATATATAAGTTTAAGAACGAAAAACCATATACAATAAGTCGTGATGATAGTGGTGTATGGATTTTAAAAGGAGCAGAAATTGAAAAGTTACTTAAGATGACAAAGTTTCAAGAGGATGAATCTGTACAAAGATTTGCTCGTAAATTAAGGGGTATGGGTGTTGATGATGAATTAGAACGTCTTGGAGCTCAAAAAGGTGATGATGTTCAAATCTTAGACTTTATGTTTACTTTTAAAGAATAGGTGTTGGATAGATGATAAAAGTAGAAATTCCGCAAGTATCTGATTTAGAAATTATTGATAAAATAGCTCTTCAAGTTCATGATTGTCATGTTAAATGGCGTCCAGATATTTTTGAACATACTGATTATATTTTTAATGAAGAAGATTTAAAAAATTTAATTCAAGAAGAAAATATATTTGTCGCTAAATTAGATAAGCAAATTGTAGGTTATATATTATTATCTAAGAGAGAAAATAAAAAGAATGGTTACAAATATCGTAAAGAATTAGATATTGATGCAATGGGTGTTTTAGATACATATCGTAATCAAGGAATTGGTTATGAATTATTAGAATATATAAAAAAGTATGCTAAAGAACATAATTATACTGATTTGAGATTAACGGTAAATGAAGAAAATGAAAATGCTCGTCATTTATATGAAAAAGTTGGCTTTAAAATTAAAAATATTGCTTATTCAATGAAAATTAATAATTAATCTGTTTTTTAACAGATTTTTTTAATGCAGATTTTTACAAAAAAAGATCTTGATGCTATAATACAACTGCTTTAGGGGGATAGTTATGGATAGTGTGAAAAAGCAACAACTTTTACGAGAGAAAAGAACTTTTGATTTTTTAGGGATTAAACTCTTTACTGGTACTGATAATGAAGTAACTAGTTTTGTTGCAAATAAATTAATTGGTTATAAAGCTAATGCTAATATGGCTTTAAAAACTTATCAATTACAATCAGCTCTTGATTTAAGTTATGGAGATATTAAAATATTTGGTGAAGATTATGCAACTAAAATAGCTAGTTTAATAAAAGCAACAGATTGTGTACCATATTTTAGTGGTCATTTAAGTTATACTTCTTATATAATTTATTCTGTTGATGAAAAGAGTCAAAAAGTAATACCGGAATCAGGAGCTGTTCATCATTATAAAGTTCCAATGCGTATTTCTGAGTTAGCACCAATATTTCTTGGACATGAACATATTCACTCTTTAAAAGAAACTAATTATCCCGAATATATAAATGGTCAAAGAATAGGGGATGTTATTCCTTTATTCTATGAATTAGTAATAACGAAAAAAAGCTATCCTGAAATATATAAAATATGGCTTAATGCAAGAATGTATTTAATGAGTGATTTAAAAAGACAATATATGACAGCACGTCAGATGGCTAAAAATGAATTTAGAGAAAAAGATTTATATAAATTATATGCAACAAGAACAGGTCAATATTTAAATAGTTTCTACTATGCTTTAATTCTTTATCATATTTATTTAGAAGATCAAAACTTAGTTCTGGGTTTAATTAGAAAAGTATTAAATCATGAAATAACTACTTTAGATATGTTAAATACTTTAAGTATTTATGGAACTAGTAATAAAGATATCTTTGAAGAAGAACTAGATAAGATCAAGAAAAGTTTATAAAAATGTAAAAAATATTGGACTTAGAGCATAATATAAGTTATAATATAAATAGAAAAAGAGATATAATCTATTGTCGATAGATGTATCTCCTGTTGATGATACACCTATATAATAGGTGTTTTTAATTCTTTATTGTTGTTATTAACAACAATAATATAATTAATATTAGAACTATATTACTTATATATTCCATCTTTTTAAAAATGAAATATTAAATTTATATAGTGTCATATTACCATCTCCTCTACTATATAAATGAAAATTATTTATTGTTAGGAGGTACACCTAATAAATTATATCTCTAAATTCGTTGTATCATATATGCAGCTTAAAAGATACTATAAGACACTTTCTTGACGCAATAAATTTTTTTAAAAAGTATGTTGCAATTATGATACTATTATAGTATAATCATTTTAGAGGTATAATCTATTCCTTATAGATGTATCTCTTATAATAAATGTATCTCCTTTTGGGTTACACTTATTATATAGGTGTTTTTTTTAATTGTTTTATTGAAAATGGCCCTGATTGGGCTTTTTTCAATGATGTATTACTTGTAAAAAACAACTTATGAATTTGTCTCACTATTGGTGAGACAATTAAGATAAAATATTAAAATTAAATTTAAAAGTTTTTAAAATTTTATGTTGCATTTATGATACGGGTATTGTATAATTTTCTTAGAGATATAATTTGTTTTAAAAAATTAAAAAAAAGAAGAACAATGTACGGTGATGATCATCGGAAGTTAGGCTTGTGGAGGAGGAGACTCCAGTGAAGCAAGAACAAGGAATCGTGAGGTTTCTTAGAGAAAAATAAATTTAATACTATTAGTAGCAATAATATAATTAATAGTAGAACTATACTATTTATATATTCCATTTTTGTAAAAATGAAAAATTAAGTTTATATAGTTTCATATAATCACCTTCTATTATATAATCAGAAATTATAAATTGGTAGAAGGTACATTTAATAAATTATATCTCCATTAATTTTTGGCACTTATTATTAAGTGCTTTTAATTTAAAATGTATTTACTCAAAAATGATACAATTATTAGTTATAATATGCATTTTGAAAAAATATTAAAAGAAAGGAGAATATGATGAATGATCTAGTAAAAAACGACGAATATTATGATGACTTTTCAAAAATTATCGAAATGATAGAAACCAGAAGATATAATGCTTATAGAAAAGTAAATGAAGAATTGATAGCTTTGTATTGGGATATAGGATGTTTTGTTAGTAGACAATTAGAAAGTCATAGGTGGGGTAGTAAAGTCGTTGGTAGTTTAGCTTTGTTTTTAAAACAAAAATATCCGACTTTAAAAGGATTTGATCGAAGTGGAATATATAGAATGAAACAATTTTATGAATTGTATAAAGATGATGAAATTGTCGCACCATTGGCGCGACAATTAAGTTGGACTAATAATATTTTGATTATGGCAAGATCAAAAACTAGAGAAGAAAGAGAATTTTATATTAAAATGGCTATTAAAAATAATTATTCTAAAGCCGAACTAAATAGACAATTTTCTAGCGCCTATTATGAAAGATACATGCTATCGAATGGGAAGGCATTACAATCAACGACAAAAACAATTGATGAAGGTGATTTTCCTAATACTAAATTACTTGATTTGTATTCGTTAGAATTTTTAGATTTACCAAATGAATATTCTGAGAGTGACTTAAGAAAAGCAATTATAAAAAATCTAAAAAATTTTATTTTAGAAATAGGAAAGTCTTTTACTTTTGTTGGAGAAGAATATAGAGTACAAGTAGGAGATGAGGATTTCTTTATTGATCTTTTATTTTATAATCGCGATTTATCTTGTTTAGTGGCTTTTGAATTGAAGGTTGGAAAGTTTATGCCTGAATATGTTTCTAAAATGGATTTTTATTTAGAAGCACTAGATAGACAAGAAAGAAAAAATAATGAGAATCCGAGTGTAGGAATAATATTATGTGCTGATAAAGACGAAAAAATAGTAGAGTACTCAATGAGTAGAACTATGTCCCCAACAATGGTTGCAAAATACAAATTGAATTTGATAGATAAAAAAATATTAGAAAACAAATTAAATGAAATATCTATTATGGTAGAAGAAAATGAAAAAATATAAATTGTCGCGCCAATGGAGCGACAATTTAGTTTGAACATTAAATTTTATATTTTTAATTTATTTAAATCTGAAGATTTGCCCAAATTGGGCTTCTTTTTTTGATTTTTAATTTATTTACTATTATTGAACTATTTAGGATTAATGTTTTTGTTATTAAAAATTAAACTTAATAAAGTAAAGTATAATTTGTAAATATATTATATTATTAGAGGTATATTTAAATTGTCGTGCCAATGGACCGACAATTTAAATTGTGTCACTATTGGTGACACAATTAAGATTGATTCCATTCCTTGCTTTGCCTTTTGTTGCTCCATTTTTAATGCTTAATTATTAATGAATTAGCTTTAAATATGGTATTTGTCAGTATTAAAATTCATGAAATGAGGAATGCATTATGAAATTGTCGCACCATTGGCGCGACAATTAAGTTAAACTACTAAAATAATTGAAAAACTTCATAATTATGTTTACTTTTATAGTTTTACTATCTTAAATTGACTGTAATTATTATGTTTAATGTCATTAAAAATCGTGTTTTAAATTGTCGGTCCATTGGCGCGACAATTTAAATTGTGCCACCGACGGTGACACAATTAATTAATTTTCCACTCGATGATAGATTTTTAAGGCTTGTCTTTTAATGTGTTTTTACTGATGAAGGCTTTGAATTAAAGCATTTATCGTTATTAAAGTTTGTTGAATGAATGACATATTTTGAAATTGTCGCGCCATTGGTGCGACAATTAGGATTGAAAACTAAAACTGTTGAAAATTTCTGTGTTTGAATCTTTTTTTGCTCATTTTTGTTTGGTTTATTACCAATTTATGAAATTGTCGGTCCGTTGGCGCGACAAATTAAATTGTGCCACCAGTAGTGACACAATTAAGCTAAATTTATTATTTATTATTTTTAATAATTTTTGTATAATAAATGGCAGGTGTTTCTTATGGATGACGAGATAGAGATTTTAACAGATGATGAGTTAGTAGATACATTTAGTGATGATGCCTTTAAAATGTATATGAAAGATATTTCTAAATATCCTATTTTGTCAAGTGAAGAACAAAAGAGTCTTGCTTATAAATATAAAAAGGGGGATTTAAAAGCTAGAGAATTACTTATTAATAGTAATTTAAGATTAGTAGTTAGTGTTGCTAATCATTATCGTGAAGTAATAAAAAATTTACATATCTTAGATATCATCCAAGAAGGTAATTTAGGTTTAATGAGAGCAGTTGAAGATTATGATCCTTCAATAGGAGCTTTTTCAACTTATGCGGTTTGGTGGATAAAACAAGCAATTACTAGATCAATTGCTGATAAAGAGTCAGTTATTAGAAAACCAGTGCATCTTGTTGAAGGAATAAGACGCTATAAAAGATTAATGGAAAAGAATCTTAACAATAATATAAATTTAAGTGATGAAGAGATATGTGAGAAACTAAAGATAACTAAAGAAACTTTAAAAAATATTAGAGATGCTATTCAACAAAGTCCAGTTAGTATTGATCAAAAAGTTAGTGATGATGGAGATACAGAGTTAAGTAATTTTATACCTAGTAGTGATAATGGATATGATGATATCTTAAATCAAATGGTTAATAATAGTTTATTAATTGTTTTAAAAGATATATTAAAACCATTACAATACTTTATTTTATATCATAGAGTATTAAGTGGAGAAAATTTAACTTTAGAACATGTTGCTTCTTATTTTAATATAACAAGAGAAAGAATAAGACAGATAGAGAGTAAGGTTTTAAAAAAATTAAAACCTTATATGATGAGGGATAGTAAAAAAGTAGGGGAAGCTTATAGTGCAATAGCTTTAAAAGAAGGAAATAAAGTACATAGAATTAAAACAGAGCCATTAGATCCTAATAAGATAATTGAATACTTATATATTAGAGATAATTTATCATATATAGAAGATAAAGTATTATACTTAAATGTCTTTGGTAAATATCGTTATAATTATGAAGAGATGGCTTTAGAACTAGGTTTTACTGTTAAAGAGATAAAAGATGCTTATCAAAGTATTGCTAAAAAGTTTGATAGTAAATTTAAAGATAAAAAGAGATTTTCAGAATATCGTAAATCAATTATTAAAAGTTATGGAACACAACTTTTTAGTATTGATATAAAGAGTAAAGTTAAAGAAATAAATTATCAAGATTTAACAGAAAGATATAGTAATTTAAGTTTAGATGAGATACTTAGTTTATTTAAGAAAACTAATTATGAACTTAATAGTGATGAATTAAAATTACTAGAAAGATATTATGGAATAAAGGAAAAAAAGGGTATAAGTGAAGAAGAATTAATTATAGATATTAATACAACTGTCTTTGGTTTTAAACATCAAGATATGAAAGTACCTAATGATAAATTATATAAAGAATACTTAAAGATAAAGTATGAATTTACTGATGAACAACAATTATTTTTAGAAAGTTATTACTTTGGTAAGAAAGATAAAAAAGAATTTGATTTAAAGTATCCTAATTCTAGTTTAAGATATCGCTATTACTTCTTAATTGATCGTTTAGAAAGAAGTTATTATCATATCTTGAGATTCTTTGATAATACATTTACCAAAGAAATGTATGAGGAAGTTAAAAAGAAATATAGTGATCAATTCTCCCCAATGAGATTAATAATTCTAGATATGTATTATGGAGTTGGTAAAGAAGTATATACAATTAGTGAGATAGCTACCTCTTTAGGAATAGATTATATAAAAGCACATGATTTATGTCGTGATGCCAGAAACTTTGCTATTAAACTATATAGTGGAATTACTAATTATCGAATTACAATTGATAAAAAGAATTATAAAAAATATATTACAAATCCGAAATACTATTTTGTTAAAGAAACAAGAGATATCTTAGAAATGTTTATTTTACAAGATTTATCTTATGAAGAAATAAGTAAAAGAACAAACCTTAGTAAAACTAGAATATCTAATATAATTACTGATGCAATAAGAAAGATGGATAATTATCGTTTTGGGATTACTGAGATATTAGATATAAATAAAACTAAGTTAAAAGAGTTTTTAAGTGTCTATAAAAATAATATAAATAAAGATGAAGTTAGAATAGTTATATGTCGTTATATTGAAGGTATGATGCCAGATGATATAGCTAGTTATTTAAATATAGATATTGAGATAGTTAAAAGAGCATTAAGTCATTTTAATAACTTATATACTAGTTATTTAATTAAAGATGTTAAAATAAATGAAGAAGAAATAATTACTGAAATAGATAGACATATTAGTGAATCTGTTTTAACAGAAGATGAAAAAATATTTATAAGTTACTATATTGGATATAAGAATAAATATAATCTAGATGGAACTAAATTAGACTTTAATGAATTATGTAAGAAATTACATTTAACTAAAGCTAGTTATTGGCATAAATATACAGTAGTAATGAAAAAGATTAAGAGTAGAAAGATTGGTATCTTAAAACCAGAATTACTTTATATAGAACGCACTCAATTAAATAAATTACTAGATGATAAACATTTACCAATAAGTGATAAAGAAAAAGAAATAATATGTTACTTATTTGAACTTAAAGGATATCCTTATAAAGATTTAAATGAATTACCTAAGATATTTAATGATAATAAAGGAAGTATTAGAAGAAGATATCAAAGAGCAATAGTTAGTATATATAAATATTTAAATAAAGAGATAGATGGTAAGATAGATTATGATACAGATATATTACCATTACTTAAATACTTTGGGATTAGTGATAGAATAAAACTAGAAGATTATTATAAGAATGGTTTATCTTATGAAGAGATAGCTAAGAAATGTAAGATTAGTTTTAGTCAGGTAGTTAGTACAATGGATAGAATAAAAATTAATCTATTTGAATTAAGTAATAATATAGATAAAACTAAAGTATTTGATTTTGATTATTACTTAGAAGCAATTAATAATCCTGATTTACCATTTTATGGTGATTTAGATACAGCTATTAAAATATTTAATTTAGCATTTGGGATGAATGGGGAGGAAAGAAAAGGGGCCCCAGAGATAATTAAAGAACTTAATTTAGATTTACAAGTATCAGCTATTAATCGAGTAATAAGTAATTTAATGCTTAGTGTATGTAAATTAAAAGATGGAATATTAAAAGAACAGACATTTTCATTAGAAGATGTATATAGTTATTACTTAAAGAATCATATGAAAATGTCTTATTTACATAGACAATATTACTTAAGATATTTTAATAGAATAACTAATAGTCGTAATATAAATGGTTTATCAGAAAAATTATCATATAATATAATTAATGATTTAATAAAAGATATATATCCTGATGCATTTGATTTTAGTACAGCTAATTATGATGAGGTATTAGGACTTATTAAAAAATATGGTAAAGATTTAAAGAAAAGTACAAGAGATGAATTAATGGCTTTATATGGCATAAGAGAAAGAGACTTTATGAGTGGTAAAGAAACAAATCATGTTTTTAAACTATTAGATACTTTAGATAGAAAATTATTAAGTTTAGATAATCAAGAACTATTATTGAGAAAAGACTAGTAGATAGTCTTTTTTTTTGATAAAATACTAAAGGAGGTAATGAATATGAAATATGATGTAATAATAGTTGGAGCTGGTCCAGCAGGATTATTTTGTGCATATGAACTAATTAATAATAATAAAAAATTAAAGATAGCTATTTTAGATCGAGGATTTAGAGTATCTAAAAGAGTATGTCCAATGAATAAATTAGGTATTCCTTGTCAAAATTGTAATCCATGTAATATATTATCTGGTTATGGGGGAGCAGGAACATTTTCTGATGGTAAATTAAATTTCATACCTCGTTTAGGTAAAAGTGATTTAACTAAATATATGAGTGAATCTGAAAGTTATAAATTAATTGATCAAACAGAAGAAATATTTAATAAATTTAAAATGGATGCTGAAGTATATCCAAGTAATATGGATGAAGCTAATGAAATAAAAAGAAAAGTAGCTATAGCTGGTGCTAAATTATTAGTTATTAAACAAAAACATTTAGGTAGTGATCATTTACCAGAATATATAGAAGGTATATGTGATTATTTAACTAAAGAAGGGGTTACTTTAATAGATAGAGCTGATGTAACTGATATTAAAACTATTAATGAAAATGAACATGAAGTAACTTATTTAACTAATAATAAAGAAACAGTATTAAGTGCTAAAAAGGTAGTAGTAGCACCTGGTAGAACAGGGGCGAAATGGATACAAGAATTAGCTGATAAATTAAATATACCTTATTTATCTCAAAGTATAGAGATAGGGGTTAGAGTAGAAGTAAGAAAAGATATAATGGAAGAAATTACTAATGTAATTTATGATCCTACAATATTTATTAAAACTAATACTTATGGAGATGAGATTAGAACATTCTGTACTAATCCAGGAGGATTTGTAGCTAAAGAAAATTATTATGGTTTTATTTGTGTTAATGGTCATGCTTTAAAAGAAGTTAAGAGTAATAATACTAATTTTGCTTTTATATCTAAAGTTAATTTAACTGAACCAGTTACTAATACAAGATTATATGGAGAATCTATTGCTAGAATAGCTAATGTATTAGGAGATGGTAAACCAATTATTCAATCACTTAAAGATTTAAAACAAGGAAGAAGAAGTGAATGGCATAGAATAAATAAAGGATTTATAGAACCAACACTTAAAGATTGTGTAGCTGGTGATTTAGCTTTAGTATTACCTCATCGTATTATAACTAATATCTTAGAAGGATTAGAAACATTAGATAAAATAATACCTGGAGTAGCTAATGATGATACATTACTATATGGACCAGAAATTAAATTCTTTAGTAATGAAATAGAAACAGATAATAAATTTAGAGTTAAAGATAATAATATCTACTTTATAGGTGATGGAGCTGGTAAAGCAGGTAATATAGTTACAGCTGCAGCTACAGGATTAGTAGCAGCTAGAGATATATTAGAAAGAAAGTAATAGAAATATTACTTCTTTTTAATATGAATATTTTTAATGTAAAATGGGTAAAATAAAAGTAGAAAATGGAGTAAAGCTAATGTCTTTTTAATTTACATTCTTGCTTACTGATGATATAATTTAAATGATAGTCTAGGAAGAGTGATATAGATGAATGATAGAAAGAAGAAAACTATAGTTCTTAATACATTAACCTTTGTTTTATGTGCGATTATAGTGGCTTTATTTTGTATAAGTCCTAAAGAAGAACAAGTTTTAGACAAATATAAAGTTATCTTTGATACTGATGGTGGTAGTGTACTTAATGCTTTAGAGATAGAAGATGGTAAATTAATATCTATGCCTGATACTCCGACTAGAGATGGATATGAATTTGTAGGATGGATGCTTGGTGATGAACTATATGACTTCAGTGAAGAAGTTAGTGAGGATATTACTTTAAAAGCTGCTTGGAAAAAGATAGATCCAGAAATAACTTATTATACAATTACTTTTGATTCAGCAGGTGGTACAACAATAGGAAATATTATATTAGAAGCTGGTAAGATACCAGTTGAACCTGTGTCACCTACTAGAGATGGATATGAATTTGTAGGTTGGTATTTAAATGGTAATTTATTTGATTTTAATCAACCACTTAATGATAATGTTAATTTAGTAGCTCAATGGGTTGAGGTTAAGGTTGAAGAACCAGAAGAACCTACAGGGCCTACTGAACCAAGTGATCCTAATAAAACTTATACAGTTAAATTTAATTTAAATGGTGGTACTGGTTCAATAGCATCACAAACAGTTAAAGCTGGTGGTAAAGTTACTAGACCTGCTAATCCAGCAAGAAGTGGTTATACATTTAATGGTTGGTTATTAAATTCAGCTAAAGGTAAAGCTTATAACTTTAATTCTAAAGTTAATTCAAATATAACATTATATGCTTCTTGGAAAGCAATACCTACACCAGCAAGAAAATATGCTGTAAGATTCTTAAGTTATGATGGTAGAAGTGTTATTAGTACAATTAATGTAGATGGTGGTAAAAAAGCTAGTGCTCCAGCCGGACCTAATAGAGCTTTCTATAAGTTCAATGGTTGGTTCACTTCACAAACTGGTGGAACAAATGTTAATAGTACAACAATAAATCAATCAATGGATTTTTATGCACAATATTCTAAATCTTCAATAACTGTAAGTTGTCCTCCACAAGATAATGGCGTAGGTGGAGCTGGTGTAAACTGTATTTTGAATATTTCGCTTTCTGGTGGTGGATATCTTCCTAGCACCGCTGGAATTACCATAGGAAAAACATATTATAAAAATGGCTCAAGCATAACTACTGGTCAATATAAAGCCCAAGCTAAAAAGAATGGTATAAGTGTTTGTGAATCGAGCGGTTCGCAAAATTGTGAAAAAGCATCAACTGTTAATGATGGTAGTTAGGGATGGCTGTATGAAAAAAATAATTAAAACATTTTTAATAATTTATTTATTCTTTGGTTTTATTGGTTATGTTTATGCAGAAACTTATGCTCTTAACGAAGATGAGGCACAAAATGGAGAACCAGTTGTTCCAGATAATGCTTTAGTTATTGGAACACACTTAATTACCGATTCTTCAAAAGCTAGTACTCAATTAATAATGGATGCCACACAAACAATCGTTGGTGATGATGCTATTATCTTTCAAAAAATATTAGATAAAGAAGAAGCTGATGATGAAGAAGAATACCCTGAAGGATGGTGGATTAATGCTATCTCAGGCGACGATATGGTTCCATCTAATGTTGAAGGCTTGATTTGTATTACTCACTTAAATGGGGATGAGGTAGAGGACCCTGATTGTGATGCTACAAGATTTAGTGTTAAGTTTAGTGGTATTACTGGTGAAGAGGGAGAAAAAACAGTTTATATAAAAAATGGTGAGAAAATAGCATCTGCTGATATTCCAACACCAAAAACAAAAAAAGGATATGAATTTGTTTGCTGGGTAGTTAAAGGAACTAAAAATGAAACTCATGATTCGTGTTACGATTTTAGTAAAACAATTTCAGCAAATGTAGAATTAGATCCTTATTATGATTTAATTAAATATAAAATAAAATTTGACTTGAATGGTTTAGATAGTTCTTCCCAACAAGTAAGTGATCAAACTTGTACAATTGAAGAACTAGCTAGCCCTGAAGACAGCAATTGTACATTACCTGAACTTCACGAAACAAGAAAAGGTTATAAATTTGATGGCTGGTCAACGGTTAAAGATGAAACCGGTGAAACAGGTACACACTTTGAAGCAAATTCTTCAATGGCTGATATGCTAGGTGATGAATACAATATTACTTTATATGCTGTATGGACACCTGAAACTTATGAAATAACATATAACTTAGATGGTGGAACATATGAAGATCAAACAACATTAAAATCTTCTTATACAATTTTAACTAAAGATAATATAGAATTATTTACTCCTTCTAGAACTGGTTATACATTTGCTGGCTGGAAAATAACTAATCCTTCTGAAAGTGGTGGAAATATTACTGGTCCTGAAGAAAATGAAGGTAAATATAAATTATCTGTTGGAGAATCTTTACAAGCATTAACTTTAACAGCTCAATGGAAAGAAAAAGAATATACTATTACATATGAAGTTAATACGGAATCTTTACAACAAGTTAATGCAAATGCCAATAGTAGAGTATATGCTACTATGCTTGCTAATTTACAAAATCCTGCTAATACAACTTGCAAGTTTAAATCTGAATGTACTTTAGCAGCTGCTCCTGAGGATGAAAACTTCTTATTTGGTGGATGGCAGAATGATGATGGCTATTTATTCTCTGCTAGTGGAGATTATAGAGGTGTTGATTTCGGTGACGATAAATCAACAGTAGAATTAGAAGCTGTATGGTTCTCTAAAAATGAACCTGTATATAATATAACTTATGATTTAAGAGGAGGTAGTTTTAATTTAACTCCTGTTAGTACTTATGGTAGTAAAACTACTGGTACTCAACTTCCTAAACCTACAAGAGTTGGTTATACTTTCAAAGGTTGGTGTACTGATGAAGCAAGAACACAATGTACGGGTATTAATACTATAAATGATGCTCTTGGCCAAGAAAAGACGCCTAAAGATATTACACTTTATGCTAAATGGGAAGCTATAACTTATGATGTTCAATTTGTTACATTTAATTCAATAGTTGGTGGCTTTTTAAGTAGAGATGAAGTTATTAATACTGTTACTTGTACTTATGATAAACCATGCCCTTTAGGTGATCATAGCGAGTATTTTAAAAATAAACATAAAAAACTATTAGGTTGGTCTTTATCTGAATATGTAGTTGGCAATTATTATCAAAGTTATTTTAGCGATAATATTTCTGTTATAAATGTAACTAGTATTTCTAGGAGAACTGTTAAACTTTATGCTGTTACTGCGGATATTAAGTATCATGTTACTTATTATCCTGAAGGTGGAAGCTTCCAAACTGAAAAAGAAGTTAAAACTGAATATACTGATGGTGAAAAATTAAAACTTCCTGAACTAAGTGAAAGAGAAGGATATACATTTGATGGTTGGTACAAATTGGGAAATAATTCACTAGCTGAAGAAAAAATTGATAAAGAAAATCAAGATGTAAGTGTTACCTCTGATATGGTTTTAGTTGCTAAGTGGAAAAAGGATGTTGAATGGTCATTAAATATTTACTTAGATGGTGGTAGGTTCAGTGAAGGACAAACTACTTTAACTAATAAAAAATATAAAGACGGAAGTAGTATTGAAATACCTAATCCAACAAAAGAAGGATATACATTCATAGGTTGGGTAGATGACGAAGGAAATAGTGTTCCTGAGAAAAAATCTAAACCAGAATCTAAAGATAAGACTACTATTATTATTAATAAAGATTTATTCTTGATTGCGAAGTGGCAACAAAATAATCCAGAATTGAAATTGTCTTTAGAAAGGTCTACGACTGCTAATAATCAAATATTATATAAATATAAAATAGATGTTAAATCAAATAATCGTAAAGGTTTTAGAACTAAACTTAAGTTAACAATTAAAAAAGGTAGTCAAAAATCAGATGCTTCTAATACCGACGTAGAAGTCTCATATGGAGATCAAGTTCCTGGTCAAGAAAAAGAACTTCTTGCTACTTTAAAACAAGATTTTAAAGATGGTACAGTAATTATATCTCCTGAAGAAGGTATTATATTAGAAGAAAAACTTGGAAAGTATCTTTCTATTCTTGTTAAACAACCTGAGACATATTATATTAAAGTGGAATTAGTTGATTACAATGATGAAAATAAAGTATATGCTTCATATGAGGTAACAGCTGTATCTGCTAGTGGTTCAGTAACTGTTCCATTACAAAAAGGAAGTTCATAATAATTAAAGGTTAATCTCTTTGATGATGAGATTAATCTTTTTTTCTTGATATAATTTTGATATAATATATTATGATGGATAAGATATGGAGTGGTCGTATGAAAAAAATAATTAAAACATTCTTAGTAATTTATTTATTCTTTGGCTTTATTGGTTATGTTCATGCTGAAACCTATGCATTAAACAATGACGAGTCTCAAAATGGTGAAGAAGTAGTACCTGAAAATGCTTTGATAATAGGTACGCATTTAATTACCGATCCAACTAAAGCTAGTACGCGATTAATTATGGATGCGACGCAAACTGTAGTTGGGGATGATGCTATAATCTACCAAAAACTTTTAGATAAAGAGGATGCTGATGATGAAGATGAGTATCCAGAAGGTTGGTGGATTGATGCTATCTCTGGTGAAGATGAAGTACCTGCTAATGTTAATGGTTTAATTTGTATTACGCATGTTAATGGTGAACAAGTTCAAGATCCAGATTGTGATGCTACAAGATTCGCTGTTAAATTTACTGGTATAACTGGAGAACAAGATAGTAAAACTGTTTCAATTGTAAATGGAGAAAAAATTGCAGCTGCTGATATTCCAACTCCTAAAACAAAAAAAGGTTATGAATTTGTTTGTTGGGTTAAAAGTGATGCAGTAAACGAAGATCGTAGTTCTTGCTATGATTTTAGTCAAACAATTTCTGAAAGTGTTGATTTAGCTCCTTATTATGATTTAATTAAGTATAAAATTACATTTGATTTAAATGGCTTGGAAAGTCCTACAGAACAAATTGGTGAACAGACTTGTACAATCGAACAATTAGCAAGTCCTGAAGAAAGTAATTGTAAGTTACCAACTCTAAGTGAAACAAGAAAAGGTTATAAATTTGATGGTTGGTCGACTGTTAAAGATGAAACAGGTGAAAAAGGAACTCACTTTGAAGCTGAAGACTCAATGGCCGATATGTTAGGTGATGAATACAATATTACTTTATATGCTGTATGGACACCTGTTTTATACGATATTACATATAATTTAAATGGTGGTACTTATGAAAATCAAACAGTTATAAAATCATCATATAATATTTTAACTAAAGATAAAATCGAATTATTTGTTCCAAGTAGAACAGGTTATACATTTACTGGTTGGAATGTAACAAGCCCTGAAAGTGGTGGAACTGTAAATGCTCCTGGTGGTGATCATGAAGGAAAATATACTTTATCTGTTGATGGCGATAAGTTAGAAGCAATAACTTTAACAGCACAATGGAAAGAAAAAGAATATACAATAACTTATGATTTGAATTTGGATCAATATCCAGAATTGACTGATTCTAGAACTAACAGTAGAGCTTATGCGACAATGTTAGCTGATTTAGTTAATCCTCAAAGTACAGAATGTAAATTTGAATCTGGTTGTACATTAGCTGACGCTCCAGATAGAGACGATTATATCTTTGCTGGTTGGGCCGATTCAGATGGATACTTATATTCTGAAAATAAAGATTATAAGGGTATTGATTTTAAAACTGATACTGTTGCTTTAACTGCTCAATGGAATGCCAAGAATGAACCAATGTATACTATTACTTATAATTTAGATGGCGGTCAGTTCCCAACTGAGGCGATTGATAAATATGGTAGAAAAACTATTGAAACTCAACTTCCAACACCTGTAAAAGTCGGTTATACATTCGAAGGTTGGTGCTCTGATGAACAAAAATCTACAAATTGTAAAGGAACTACTGCTAAGATTAAAGAATTTTTAGAAAATGAAGGAGCTGGTTCTGAAGATCTTAACGATTTAACGTTATATGCTAAGTGGAAAGCAAATACTTATACTGTTGAGTTCTATGAACCAAAAGATGTTTCAGCAGTACAACTTGCTTTAATGTCATCTGGAGCTCCAGATGAAGGATATCAAAAACTAGAGGGTAAGGACAAAACTTGTACATATGATACAAACTGTGAGTTAGAAAAACACGATGATTACTTTGAAACAAAAAAAGAAAAATTACGTGGTTGGTCATTAAGTTATGGTGAAAAGAGTAACAATAATAGTATTTATTTAAGCGATGGAATTACAGTTAAGAATCTTACTTCTGAATCTCAAGGTCTTGTTAAATTATATGCTGTTGCTGAAGAAGTTAAATTTACTATTACTTATTACTTGGATGGTGGAGAATTTAAGGGTGTTCCTGATAAGACTCCAGAAACAACTGCAACTAAAGATGAACAAATAACTGTTCCTAATCCAACGAAAGATGGATATACCTTTGATAAATGGGTAGATGAAACTGGTAAGGATATTTCTACTACAAGTGCTGATGAAGAAAATAGTGTTAAAGTTACTGTATCAAATAATATGATTTTAGTTGCTAAGTGGAAAAAAGATTATCAAATTGAAATCTATTTAGATGGTGGTAAGTTCAGTGATGATCAATCTTCATTGACTTCGACTAAATATAAAGAAGGATCTGTAGTTGAAATTCCAAATCCAGTAAAAGATGGATATACATTTGCTGGTTGGGTTGATAAAGATGGAGAAGAAGTTAGCACTGAAAAACAAGAACCAGATGATAAAACAAAGGTTAAGATTAAAGTTAATAGTGATATGTTGTTGGTAGCAACTTGGACTCAAAGCAATCCAGAAATGAAGATAACTGAAGATAGTATTTCTGATGTTAAAAAGGATGAATGGAAAACTATTGAGTTAAAGATAAGTCCTAATAATCACAATGGAACTAAAGTTAAAATAGTTACTACTATTACTAAAGATAATCATACTTTAAGTGAACAAGGTAAAGTTGAAGCAAGACTTAATGAAGTTAATACTATATTACCATTCCTATCTAGTGAAACATCACAAAATGATACAAGTGGTAAATTAACATTACCAACTTCTAAAGGATTTAGACTTAAACCTGGTAGTGCTTGCGAGCTTGCTAATATAGATGGTGCTTGTGAGGAAAAAGATGAGGATGGTCAAGTTAAAAAGAAATATGATTTCAAATTTAGTGAAGAAGGAACATATAAAGTTAAATTTGAAGTATATGATTATAATTATCCAGAAGATGGTCCATTAAGTTCTACTGAAATAACTGTTACTGTAGGTGGTCAATCTTAATTAATAATTAAAGGTTAATCTCTTTGATGATGAGATTAATCTTTTTTTCTTGATATAAGTTTGGTATAATAGATTATGATAGATAAGATAGGGGATGGAGTGATATTATGGCAAATAAACAAGGTAAGACAATTTGTTTCTTTTCTGGTAAAGGTGGAGTTGGTAAAACTACTAATTTACTTAACTTAGCGGGAATATTAGAACAATTAGAAAAGAAAGTTTTAATAATAGATTTTGATTTATATAGTGGTAGTGTAGCTACGTACTTAAATAAGAAATATGATAAAAGTATTTATCATATGGCATTAGATATAGAATCTGCTGAATTTAATGATATTAAAGATTATACAGTACAAGTAGATGATTATATAGATTTAATATGTGCTCCTAAAGATCCTAGAGATGCTAATAAAATAGAAGCTAGTTTAGTACCTAATATAATTAAGAATGCTAGTTATTATTATGATGTAGTATTAATAGATACTAATCATGCTTTAAATGATATTAATCTTAATATTTTAGATAGTGTTGATTTAATATACTTTATGATGTTAAATGATCCATTAGATATTAAGAATATTAAGTCTTTAGTTGCTATCTTTAAATCATTAGATATGAATAATTATAAAGTTATCTTAAATAATAGTAGAGATCCTTTTAAAGATTATTTTAGTATGTATGAGTTAAAGAAGTTAATTGGTCATAATATTGATTATACTATATCAGTTAATTTATATTTAAAAGAAATGGAGAACTTAATTATGAAAGGAGTTATTGTTTCTTTAGATAGAAAGTTTTCTGATGTAATGAGTGATGATTATCATACTTTCTTAGTTATGGCTACTGATATATTAAAAGGAGAAGATAGTAATGAGTAGATTATTAGAAGAGTTTAATATTAAACCTAGAAAGTCTTATTATGAAACTAATGATTATTATATATTTAAAGATAAGGAGTTATTAGATAAGTTTAGAGTTAAGATCTTAGAAGATATTAGTGATAAAGGTTTAGCTAGTGAGTATGTTAGTAAAGATGTTATTAATAATGAAATAGATGATATTACTTATGGATATGATTTATCGAAGAATGAAAGATTATATTTATTTAATTTAATTGATGGAGAAATAAATGGGTATGGACCTATTACGGAGTTATTAAATGAAGATAATATAACTGAGATTATGGTTAATAGTCCTTCAGAAGTATATATTGAAATAGATGGAATACTTAGAAGGGATAATAGTGTTTCTTTTATTAATGATGAACATATTATTAGAACTATTGAAAGATTAATAGAAAAATCTGGTAAAACAATTGATGTTAATAATCCAATGGTTGATGCGAGATTAGAAGATGGAAGTCGTATTAATGCCGTTATACCTCCTTTAAGTAAGAATCCAATTATTACGATTAGGAAGTTTACTAAAAATATAGCTGATTTAGATACTTTAGTTGGTAATGGTAGTTTAACTCCTTATATGGCTAGATTTTTGGAAGCTAGTGTTAAAGCTAAATTAAATATTATTGTATCTGGTTCAGCTGGTAGTGGTAAAACTACATTACTTAATATTTTAAGTAATTTTATTCCAGATGATGAAAGAATTATTACTATAGAAGATGTTAAGGAATTAAATTTAAAACAAGAACATGTTGTATCTTTAGAAACTAAGTTAGCTAATTATGATGGTATTGGGGAAGTAACAGTTCGTGATTTAGTTAGAAATAGTTTACGTATGAGACCTGATCGTATTATTATTGGGGAAGTAAGAGGAGCTGAAGCTTTTGATTTATTACAAGCAATGAATACAGGTCATGAAGGATCAATTACAACATTACATGCTAATAGTTGTGAAGATGCTATTAGTAGATTAGAAACAATGATTTTAATGGATGGTATTAATGTACCAATGGATGCAGTTAGAAAATATATTAATAGTGCATTAGATTTAGTTATTCATTTTACTAGATTAAGAGATGGAAGAAGAAAGATAACAGATATATCAGAAATAGTTGGAGTTAAAGATAATGAATTAGTCTTAAAACCGATCTTTGAATTTATTAGTGATGGAGTTAATGATGCAGGAGTAGTTCAAGGAGAATTTATATTAAATGAATATAAACCTAAAGTATTAAGTAAGATTAAGAATGCGGGAATTAATGACTTAGATGATATATTTAATTTTAATGATAAGAAAATAAAGAATAAAAAATAAGGAGGTATAAGATGAAAGACTTAGAAATAGTTTTATTTATTATAGCTATTTTAGCAATATGTTTTGTTTTATATCTTCTTTATAAAGTAATAGGATATTTTAAGAAAAAAGATAGATTAAGTGATTTTGGAATAGAATTAAGTGGAACAGATATTGATGTATCTTTTAGATATAAAGTATTATATAAAGTAGCTAATATTTTAGAATCTTTAGTTATCTTTAATGGGATAGCTAGAACATATGATAAGTATGTAGATAATGATAGTAGATTAAGAAAAGGTATGGATTATTTAGCTATTAAGTTAATGTTAGGAATATTATTTAGTTTTATCTATGTCTTTATGATGATGATAAGTATGAGTAAAATTAATTTAATTATACTTATTATATGTTTTGTACTTGGATATGTAGTTACTGATTTTTATTGTTATTATAAACAATATCGTTATAAAGATATAGTAATGAAAGATTTATTAAGTGCTATTATTATAATGAGAAATAGTTATAAAGCTAATCGTAATATAGATGAAATGATGGATGATTTAGTTAATAGAACTAATGGAAGAATTAAAGATGAATTTAAAAGAGTTAGAGGAGATACTAAAGTAGGTTTAAGTATTAGTGAAGCATTTAAAAGAATGTATGATAGAACTAAGTTACCAGTTATATTAGATATGTCTAATATTTTAGCTTTAGCTAATAAAACTAGTATTAATATGATTAATGTCTTAGAGACAATGGAAAAGAAAGTTATTGATTATGAAAAATTAAATGATGATCTTAATGTCTATATTAGTGTTAATAAATTAGCATATGTAGTATTTTTATTATTACCATTTGTATTCTTAGTATTTATTATTATTTCTAATCAAAGTTATTTAAGTGTTATAGGTAGTAGTGCTGGTAGTGCCATTATCTTAACATTAACTATTATTTATATTTTATATATCTTAGTAATTAATAAAATAGTAAAGGGTAGATACTTATGAGAAGAATGAAGAACAGATTACAAAGAAAACTAGATTTATTAGGATATAGAGTTAATGCTAAGACCATAATAATATTTAGAATAGTTAGTAGTATTATCTTATTCTTAGTATTATTATTAATTAGTAAAGTAGGTTATGTCTTAGCACCTTTAATTACTTTGATATATTATTTTTTAGTAGAATATTTATTTATAGATTTAGCAATATATTATCGTAGTTTAAGTTTAGAAAGTGATGCTATAGAATTCTTTACGGTCTTTAGTTTAAGTTTAAAAGGGGGAAGAAATGTAAAGAAAGCTATAGCTATTACAACAGATATTGTCGATAATGAATTATCTATAGAATTTAAAAAAGTATTAAATGATTTAAAAGTTGGTAAATCTTTAGAAGAAGCTTTAATGTTATTAGAAAGTAGAATACCTAGTGAGAGTATTAATAATATTTTAATTAATATTAGAGAAGCTAATAGATTTGGTAATGATATAAGTAGTAGTATAGATAAACAATTAAGTTTAATAAATGCTAAACAAGAAAAGAAGTTAATTAAAAAATATAAAGTTGTTCCTTTATATTTAACAATAGTTAGTATTAGTTTTACTTTTATTATGCTAAGTGTTTTAATTGTTTTAGCGATGTTTTTATAAGACCTATATTTGGTCTTTTTTTTGTGAATGTTTTTGTATCAAAAATATAACAAAATATATTGACGAACATATGTTTCTTATTGTATAATTTAATTAACAAGGAGAGTTATATAATGAATCAAGATAAAATGCATTTAGTAAATAAGATATTTAATAATGAAACAATAAGAACGATATGGGATAAGGAAGATGAAAAATATTATATTAGTGTTGTGGATATAGTAGGTGTTATTTCAGAAAGCAAAGATAAACAAGGATACTGGCGAAAATTAAAACAACGATTAAGAGAAGAAGGAAATGAAACCGTGACAAATTGTCACGCTTTGAAACTCAAAGCCCAAGATGGTAAATATCGTTTAACTGATGTTGTAGATATAGAAGGTATGTTTAGAATAATTGAATCAATTCCGAGTAAGAATGCAGAGCCTATAAAGCAATGGCTAGCAAAATTAGGAAGTGAAAGAATTGATGAGGTATTTGATCCATCAATAGCAGCGCAAAGATCAATTGATTTATATCGAGCAAAAGGTTATGATGAAAAATGGATATCTAAAAGAATGCAAGGTATTCAAGATAGAAAAGAACTTACTGATGTATGGAAAGAAAATGGTATTACTGAAAATAAAGAATTTGCTATCTTAACTAATGAAATATATAAAACTTGGTCTGGAATGACGGCTAAAGAATATAAAGAGTACAAAGGTCTTCGTAAAGAAGCCCTTCGTGATAATATGGATAATTTAGAAGTATCTTTGACTGATATAAGTGAAGAAGTAACAAAAAGATTAGCAAAGAAAAGGAAACCACAAGGATTAGAAGAAAACATAAAAGTTGCTCATGATGGAGGTCGAGTTGCTAAAAACACAAGAGATGAAATAGAAAGTTTACTTGGGGAATCAATTGTTACTACCCAAAATAAATTGAGTTATCAATATATTGATGAACAAGTAAAAATAGAAAATAAATAGATTATCGGTCACTGACCGAAAAGTGGCTGAAAAAGTGACCGAAAGGGTTGCCGAAAGGGTTGCCGAAAGGGTTGCCGAAAGTGACCAAAAAAATTGATAATGTTTTTATTGAAGATTAAAAAATTATTTGTTACACTATTTATATCATTTAGGAGGTTTTACGGAGTGAGAAAAAAAGGAAGTAGTCTATTTGTTTATTTAGATGAAGATATAGATAGAAAAGATATTGTCTTAGATGTAGTTAGGATATTATTACCTAGTGATCAAGAGATAGTAAGAAAGAAATGTGGTCCTAATTACGATGGGGAGAATACTTCTACTTTAACTAAGGAAGAGACAGCAAGATTCTTTTCTGTTATTAAACCGAGAATAAGAAATGGCTTATTAACTTTAAGTAAGATAGAAGATAAAGAAGAATATAGTAAAGAATTAGAAAAGTTAAGAATTAGTTTTACGCGAATTAAGAAAATGAATTCAGTAAGTAATTTATTAGGTTATTTTAATAATTTATATAGTTATGAAGAGTTAGATGCTGTTATTAAAACTTTAAAAGATGAAGAACAAAGAGGAATATATGCGGTATGTGGTGTATTACTTAATGGAGAAAATACGAAAGAAGATACTTTAAGTAAAGAAGAAAGAGGAAGAGTAAATACTCATTATTTACCTAAAGTAAAGAGTCGTTTAAAGAAATTGTATCCAGATAGAATAGTTAAAGAAGATAGTGTAGTAGAAGTAACTACACCAGTAGTTAAAGAAACGACTGTAGTTAGTAATGAAGAATTAACAATGCCTTTAGGAGTAGTTGTTAAAGATGAAATTGGTTTTACCAAAGAAGATTATTTAGATATTGTTAAAATATTTAATTCAGAAGAATTTAAAGAATTAATGCGACTTAATTTACCTTTAGAAGAAATAATAGTTGCTTCATTAATTCATCATGGTTTTAAAGGTAAGAGATTTACGATAGAAGATTTAGAGAGATTTTTAGGGGTTAGTAGAGAAGTAATTATGGAAATAGCAAGGAAATCAACTGAAGAATATCGTAAAGCTATAAATGAAAGAATAGATGAATATGAAAATAATCTATTAAAATTAATGATAAATAATGATGGAGTAAAATAAAATGACAATAACTAATAATGAAAAAAATTTAATTATTGATTCTCTATTAAAGAGATTTAAAGATTATGAGTTAATAACTTATGATTATATTATGGGATTTATTACGGCTTTTATTAATGAAGAAGAAACATATGATGGAATGGAATTAAGGATAGGTGAGTATCCACCTGATACTAATGCTTATTTGTTTATTTCATTTAAGATTCAAAGTTTAATATATAATAAGTTATGTTCTTTAGCTACTGATGATGCTGATGTATTATTAGAACTTGTTAGTGATAAGATGAGAATTGTTAATATGGTAGCGAGAAAGTTTAACTTTACAGATGAACAAAGAAAAGAAGATTATTTAATTGATGCTTTAACTTCTTTTGATGGGGAAGAAAGTATTGATACTTATATTACAAGATATGTTATTGCAAGAATTAAGGGTGTTCCTTATGAATCTAAAAAAGATCAAGAAGCAAGAACAGAAAGTAAAGTAGTAATACCTGAAACTAAAAAAGATAAAAAGAATAAGAAGAAAAAGAATAGAGAGTTAAAACCAGATAAAGTTATTGTTCCAGAAGTAATAGAAGAAGTAAGTGAGCCAGAAGTAATACAGCCTAAGAAGGAAGAAGTAAAAGAAGAAAGTGCTTATGAAGTATGTCTTAAAAGATGTAGTTTAGCTAAAGGAAGTAAAGAAAAAGATGAATTTGTTCAAACTTTCTTAAACTTTGGTACTTATGATTTAATTGATTATAGTAAGAATAAAGAATATGGTATGTATATGTTATTAAGATTTGGTTTTATTAATGAAACTTATTATAGTTTACCTGAGATTGTTTTAATAACTAATTTAGATATGAGAACGATATTAGGTTTTGAAAAGTATACTGTTGAAGTAATGAGAACACATCTTAATGCTAAAGTAGATTATTACTATAAATTAATTACACAAAAATAGGAGAGAGATCTCCTATTTTTTATGATATGATTAAAGTATTAGAAGGAGATGATTAATTTGTTGGTAGATAAAATAAAGCATGAATTAATTGATCAGAAAAAATCGAAGTTCAAAGGAAATATTTATCACTATTATCAAGTTAATTTTGCTTATAATTCTAATAAGATTGAAGGTAGTCATTTAACAGAAGATGAAACTGAAGAATTATTTGTAACTAATTCTTTTATTCCTAAAAGTGAAGATGCTATTCAATTTGATGATTTAACTGAAATGAAGAATCATTTTCGTCTTTTTGATTATTGTTTAGATATTATTGATGAAGAATTATCTAAAGATATAATGATTGAAATGAATAAAATACTTAAAAGAAATACTTCTGATGAAGAAAATCCTCGTTATAATGTTGGGGGATTTAAAGTAGTTCCTAATAAGATTGGACTTATTAATGTTATAGATACTTCTAAACCTGAAGATGTTATAAAAGATTTAGATACTTTATTAAAAGAATATAATAAATTAAAAAAGGTAACAATAGAAGATATTATTGATTTTCATTATAAATTTGAATGTATTCATCCTTTTGGTGATGGTAATGGTAGAGTAGGAAGAATGATTATGTTTAAAGAATGTTTAAAAAATAATATAATGCCTTTTATTATTTTAGATCAAGATAAACCATATTATATGAGAGGTTTAAAAAATTATAAAACAGATAAAATGTATTTAATTGATACAATAAAACATGAACAAGATATGTATGAAAGTATTGCTAAAGAAATGTTAGATTTTGATTTAGAAGATAAATAGCTTTATAGCAAATGAAAAGAATACGTTGTATGTATTCTTGTTTTTTATTGTAGTGAAATACCAAGAGCTTTAGATATTTCTTCTTTAGGCATTCCATATGATGTTAATTTATTTATTGTATCATTTATTGTTTCCTCGTGTTCTTCTTTACGTGCTTCTTCTATATTAGCTTTCTCAACTGATTTTATATATTCTTCTGCATCATATTTTCTTTCAATCCTCTTATATTTTGCTAATTGTTCTTTAATGTCCTTCATAACACTCATCCTTTCTTAACTATCTTCAGTTTAATAAGTTATTTATAGCTTTTTGCCTTATATATGTTATACCTTAATTGTTATTATATTAATTAAAGTACAGGTATACCAAGAACTTTAGATATTTCTGCTTTAGGCATTCCACTTGATATTAATTTGTTTATTATTTCTTTACGTTCCTCTTCACGGCCTTTTTTAATACCTTTTTTAACGCCCTTTTTAAGAGCTTTTTTTTCAATATCTACTTTTACTTCTTCATTATAGAATTTTTGTTCTTCATATATTCTTTCTAATAGCTCGTCTGTTTTCATTTTTTCTTTTATATCCTCCATAATTGCTCTCCTTTCTTTATTATCTTTTGCATATTTTTCCATTTCTTCATAATTTTTAGCAATAAACATTTTATAATCTAGTTGTATCTCTGTATCAATATTGTACCACGTTTTACAAATTGTTGGTATAAAAATATCAATAATTTTAATACTATTTAAATCTAAGTCGTTTTCTTTGTCTTTCATACTATATGTAGAAATACCTATCTTTTTATCATCTCTTGATGAAAAAAGATCTAAATTTACTTGATATACAGTTATTTTATCTTTATATTTATTTTTTGAACCTCTTTTGAAGTATCTACCTGCTATTCTATATAAATATGATTCATTTCGATTTCTTAACCCTTTATAATATTGAGTATTTAATTCAATATCTATTTTAATTTTTTTATCTGATGATTCTAATAGGATATCTAATCTATTTCTTTTACCTTTTCCTGCTTCAATACCAATTTCATTATTTTTAACTTCAAATTTACTAATATCAATTCCAACTATATTGCTTATAAATCGATATAAGAATTTTTTACTTTCTATGCTGCCTTCTGTCCATAGAGATTGAAATAAATAATCGTTTGTTAGTGGTAGGAATTTTTCTTCGGCTTCTTCATCTTCAACTTCTTCTATTTTTTCGAATTTTTCTTCGCTTTCTGCATTCATCGAAATTTTCTCCCTTCACTATATATATTCTACATTCACCCCCTGATTTCCTTTTTTTTCAGTGAAATTTTTTAAATTTTTTTATAAAATCTTACAAAATCAACCATATATAGGACCTCAACCACTAGGCTTACTCACAATGTCACTAGTAACAGTTTCTGCTGCTGAAGGTCCAGAAGAAAGCTGTAAAAATAATTATTTTTATGTAAATTACTCAGGAAACAAACAATATAAATGTTTTGATGATTTAAGTAATGCTGCTGATTCAGTTGAAGATGACGAAACAGCAGAAATAGTATTCGTTAAAGGTAAAACATTTAATTTTGTTAGTAATGAAACTATTAAATCAAATGTAACACTTAACTTAAATAAACAATCTGTAACATTTAGTGGTAATGGAGTATGGCAAGTCGAAGGTGCCAATGTTACTATTAAAAATGGTACTCTTGATATGGTTCCAAATAGTGTTGCAGGAAGAATTAAAGTTAATGGTGCTGATAAAGCTACTACATTAACTATTGCTAAAGATGTTACTGTTAAAGGTGACAGAGATGAACTATATGTAGTTGAAGTAACTGACGCTACAGAAAAAACAGTAGTTAATATTAATGGTAAATGGGAAGGCTTAGTTGGTGAATTGATTAATTGTACAGCTAATAAAGCTGACAATTTAACAGTTAACTTAAATGCTACAGTAAAAGGAGCATCTAGTTTAGTTATATTAGATGCAGGAAAAGCAGTAGTTAATGTTAATGGTGGAAACTATGAAACAACTGGTGATAGTGCTACTTTCATACTACAAAACGGAACATTAAACATAAATGCAGGTACTGTAAAAGCTGCAAGTAATTCAACAATTTGGGTTAAAGAAGCAGATGAAGATTATACAAATGCTTTAACAATTAAAGGAAAAGAAACTGAAATCATATCTGAAGATGATGTATATGAAGCTATATGGTTCGATGGTATAAAAGGAACTTATAGTATTGCTGATGCAACAGTTACATCTGGAGAAAATGCAAAAGGCGATAGAATTCCAGCACTACATGTACCAAATAAAGAATTTTTAGAAAAACATCCTGGAATGGTTAAATCTGGAACATTTAAAGGTGCATTAGTTGGTGACGTAAAAGGTGACGATGGCTTATTAGTAAAAGCTTCTGAAGCAGAAAAAGATCTAGTTGGAAATGCAACAGTATTAAATGGATAAAACAATAAAAAAAGAGATGCTTGGCAAATCTGGGATTAATCCTAGATTTGCCAGAAACATTCTTTTTTATATTTTTATCTTTTTTAATGTTAAGAAGTTTAAGATGGTTACATAAGAGATATTAATAATCTCAGAGATGATTAAAGAATAGATTTTGAAGTTTAATAAACCGAAGATGATGATACATAATAGTTTAAGAATAATACCAGTAGTACTGATTAACATACATGTTTTAACTTTATTTAATCCGACTAAGATACTATTTAGAGGGGACTCTAAATAGAATAGAACAAAGAAGGGACTTAATAATGCAATGTAGTTACTTCCGGAAGTTGTATTATATAGTAATTTTAGAATAGGGTGACGGAAGATGAAGACGAAGGTTGTACATAATAAACCAATAAGGGCGGAGATAAGTAAGGACTCTTTGATTCTTTTTTTGACCATGGAATAGTTATTTTTACTATATTCTTTAGATATCTCGGGTAATAGAGCATTACTAATTGCTGTAATAAAAAAAGAAGGGAAGAGTAAGGTACTTATAGCATAAGCATTATAGATACCATATTCATTAGTGATGTAATTAAGTGAACTTCCTTTATATAGTAAGATGTTAGTAAGTAAGATTGGTTCTAGGAAAAACCCAATATTACCTAGTAATCTTCCTGATACGGATGGAATAGAGATACCTAGTATTTCTTTTGTTTCATGATAATCGAATTTAAGATCTTGTTTAGTTATTTTTATGTGTTTAGGTAAGAAGAAGATAAAGACTAGGATAGAGAATGATTCACTTAAGATATTAAATAAGATGAAGATAGTAACAGAGAAGACTAAACCGTATTTTAGAACTTTAGGTAATAATAAAGTTATAATAAATAATCTAAATAGTTGTTCTAAAACATTACTTACCATATGAGGAGTCATGTTTTGTTTACCATAGAAGTAACCTTTGATAATATAACCAAGGGATATAAATGGTAATGTTATAGAACAAGCAAGGAGGGGGTAATAAGTATTATGGTTTTTAAGTAAACTATTACTAATGAACTTGGAACTTAAAAACATAATACTTATTAAGAGGATGTTTAAAGTAAACATTATATAACAGGAATTTATTAAGACTTTTTTACTATTTATATTAGAACTTATTCTCTTACTAATGGAGATTATCATGTTAAATGATGCTAAACTCATTAGTAGAGAATAAGTTGGAGATATTAATGAATATAAACTAATACCATTTATACCAAGTAATCTGGTATAAATTATTT
Source organism: uncultured Bacilli bacterium (assembly GCA_947585595.1). Classification (GTDB taxonomy): domain Bacteria; phylum Bacillota_I; class Bacilli_A; order RF39; family UBA660; genus Coprovivens. Next base: position 5,444 of record CANPXB010000009.1, on the reverse strand, counting down.
TAATTATTAAACCAATTATTTTGGTTAAACAACCACCAATAAGTAAGATAAAAGTTGATTTCCAAAAATTATTTTTCGTAGTCTTTTCTCCTTTATTAGTTTTTTATTTTGTTATATAATAGGTCTAGTAAGGGGTTTATTTAGGTGATTATATGGAAGAGATAGTATTTGAGTCACAAGAGGAATTATATAAAAGAATATTACCTGCTTTACGTAGTAAGAAGAAAAGGGTACATAAAGAAGGTTATAAAAGTATTAATGAGATAGATATTTGGGATTATATGCGTTTTAATAAATGGAATAAGAGTGTAGGATTAGAACTATGTGATATGGTTGATGATATATTAAATACACCTAATATTGAAATTATGAAGTACTATCATAAAATACATATGCCTGATAATGATAAAATAGAAGTTATTGATTTGCCTAAATTAAAAGATAATTAGTAGGAGGAAGACAAAATGAATGAAAATCTGCATGAAAAACCGATTACCTATGATGAACTATATGATAAAGTTAAGAAGTTTATAAAAAAAGATAGTGAATTAGAAGTTATTAATAAAGCTTATGGCTTTGCTTTAGATAAACATAGTGGAAAGTTTAGACGTAATGGGGATGCGTATATTACGCATCCACTTGAAGTCGCTAATATTTTATGTGACTTAAATGTTGATTATATAACTATTGCTTGTGCATTATTACACGAAACTGTTAATCATAGTGAAGCAACTATTACTGAGATAAGAGATGAATTTGGGGATGAGATTGCTAATATAGTAACAAGTATTAGTAAGATTAATAAATTAGAGCTATCTGATGAAAAGGATTCATCAGCAGCTTATTTAAGAAAAGTATTAGTTGGTTTATCAGAAGATGTTAGAGTTTTGTTTATTAAGTTAGCTGATAGATTACATAATATGAGAACCATATATGCTTTATCAGTAGAAGAACAAAAACAAAAAGCTAATGAAACAACTAGTGTTTTAATACCTATTGCTCATAGATTAGGTATTAATAGTATTAAAAGTGAACTAGAAGATTTATGTTTAAAATATACTAAACCAGATGTTTATAATGACATTTTGGAAAAATTAGATGCATCTAGGGAAGAATTAAATGAATTACTTAGTGAGATGAAGCAAAGTATTTCTGATATTCTTACCCAAAATGGCATTAATTTTAAAATAAAAGGAAGAGTTAAATCAGTCCATAGTTTATATAATAAAATGGATAATGGTAAAAGATGGAATGATATCTATGATATTTTAGCTTTGAGAGTATTTGTTGATACAGAACAAGATTGTTATTTAACTATTGGTTTAATTCATAGTAAGTTTAGACCAATGCCTAAAAGATTTAAAGATTATATAGCTAATCCTAAAGAGAATATGTATCAAAGTTTACATACCACAGTATTTGGACCAGATGGTCATTTATTTGAAGTTCAAGTTAGAACTTATGAAATGGATGAGATAGCTGAGAAAGGTATTGCTTCTCACTGGTCTTATAAAGAAAAGGGTTCTGTTAAAATACAAAGTATGATGGAACATAAGTTAGAGATGTTTAGAAATATTATTGATGCTAATAAAGAAGTTTCATCTGATACTGAGTTTGCTAATAATTTAAGTGATGAATTATTAAGTGATTTAATATATTGTTATACTCCTAAAGGAGATGTTTTAGAGTTACCTAAGGGAGCAACTCCTATTGATTTTGCTTATCGTATTCATAGTGGCGTAGGAGATAGAACAATTGGAGCAATCGTTAATGACCAAATTGTGCCACTCGACTACGAATTACAAGATGGTGATATAGTTAAAATCAATACAGGTAAAGAAGCTAATCCAAATAAAGATTGGTTAAATTTTGTTAAAACTAGTCAAGCTAAAGGTAAGATTAAGTCTTATTTTAGTAAACAAGATCGTGTTAACTATATTAATATGGGTAAAGAAATGCTTGAAAAAGAGATAAGAAAAAGAAAATTATCTTTTAATGAAGTATTAACGGAAGAAAATATAAGTAAAATTCTTAAAGATACTCATATGACAGATATTGATGAATTATATCTGTCACTCGGATCTTTAAGATTTACAGCGGGATATATCTTAGATTTAATCTATGCTGATAAGAAAGATGTTGTGGATATCTATTTAGGTAAAGTGGCTAATAGAATTACGGATAATAGTAAAGCTATTAAAGGAGATATCTTAGTAGCTGGTACTGATGATATCTTAGTAACTATAGCTAGTTGTTGTAAACCAGTTAAGGGCGATAAGATAGTTGGTTATATTACTAAAGGAGAAGGTATTACAGTTCATAAAGCTGATTGTATTAATATTAAAAATAGTAATCGTTTAATAGATGTCGAGTGGAATATGGCTAGTGATGCTTCTTATTTAACTGATATTTATATTAAAGTAGTTAAAGGTAAGAACCAATTATTAGATATTATTACGAAAGCATCACAAAAAGATGTTTACATTGAAGCAGTTAAAACAACTGAAGAAGATACAGCTACTTTATATACTTTAACAGTTAAAACTAATAACTCAGAAGAATTAGATAACTTTATTAGTGATTTAAAATCATTGAATTTTGTTATGGAAGTAGGAAGAGGACATAGATTATGAGATGCGTTGTACAAAGAGTTACTTCTTCGAAAGTAGATGTTGATGGTAAAACAGTTGGGGAAATAAAGAATGGTTTAAATGTCTTAGTAGGGTTTACAGAGACAGATACTATAAAAGAAATAGAATACTGTGTAAAGAAGATAACTAATTTAAGAGTCTTTGATGATGAGAATGGTGTTATGAATAAAAGTGTTATTGATATAAAGGGAGAAATACTATCAATATCACAATTTACTTTATATGGTGATGTTAGAAAAGGGAATCGTCCTAGTTATATAAAAGCACTAGGGGGAGATAAAGCTAAACCAATGTATGAAGAATTTAATAGATTACTTAATAATATAGTACCAACTAAAGAAGGAGTATTTGGAGCAGATATGAAAGTATCAATAAATAATGATGGACCATGTACCATCATTATTGATACTGATATGTAGTAAGAAGGTGAGACGTGAAAGATGTATTAAAGACCATAACTTTAACAGGAATACTAATAATAATATTCTTATTAGTCATTATTATCTTTGGTAAAGTAAGATATAGTTTAGAACAGATACTTTCACGTACCGAATTAGAACTAAATGATCCAACGGTAATAATTTTGAATGATCGTTTAGATAATGATTTAAGAAAAGCTAAAGTTATACCTAATGAACTTAGTGATGAAGAACTTATTACATTTACTTTATCTGTTTTAAATGATGAAGATTATAATAAAATACAAGTTAAACCAAAGAAAATAACTTGTGAAGTAAATAAGAAAATCTTTTTTACTTCAAATTCATTATGTAACATAATAGTTATTGATAATAAAGTATTTAATGAATATAATAAGAAATACTTTAATATTGAAAGAGAAATGACATATCCTAAAATAGAATATGAAGGATATACATGTAAGAATGATGGTACTAAGTACTATTGCTTAGTAAATGATTATAAAAAAGAATTTATATCTTATAGAACAATTAAAGATGCTTATGAAACTAAAGATAAGATAGTAATAAGAGAATACTATTTAAAAATAGAATTAACTAATAACCAAAGATGTTTAAGTTACTTTAGTCCTAATATATGTAATACGGAAGAGAGTACTATTCCGTATTACATAGAAGATGATATTATTAAAAGGGATGGAGTATTATATGAACATACTTTTAAAAGAAGTGATAATTCATTTTATTTAGTAGAAAGTGTTATATCAAGTGAAAGATAGGTGTTTTAAATGTATCAAGAACCAATTAAATTATCAAATAAGAAGAAAATAGAGATAGCTATTTTAATAATAGCTATATTATGGGGAATATTATTTATCTTTAATTATGTAAGATATACGCATAGTAAACCTTTGTTACTTGCTATCCACGCTGTTAGAGATTATGATGATGGAGTAGTAGAAGAATATATATCTTTAGGGTATGTATATCGTAAATATGAAAGAAATGCGATTAAAGGGGAAGAGTTAGTTCCGATTTGGGTAGCTAGAAAGAATCCTGAAGCAAGACCAGATTTACCTGTAGTACCTACAGATTATGAAATACCAGAAGATAATTATAGTAAAGAAGATAAACATAGAGGTTTATTATATTACTATGATAGTAAGTATGAATTAGTAGGAGCTTATAAATGTATTAATACCGAAAGAGATTGTAATAAAGCTTTTGGGGGATATGATGAATATAATATTATAAATAAAGATCCTTTAACTAGGTTAGAAGAACAACATACTATGGGTAATATCTATGATAAGTTTGGTTTTGTTGATGATTCAATAGAACAAGATAAGAAATATGGGGAGGATGGATATGCTAGAACTATCTATTTATATCAATTTTTAATGGAAGATAGAAAGATATTAGCTAAGTATGCTGATATAAAAGATAGTACTTATGATGAAGATAAAGAGAAATCTAATGGAGAAAATAATAGGTTTATAGTTAAAAATATGGAAAACTATAAATGGGGTTTAATCCATATAGATGAAGATGGTACTATTACGGAAGTATTACCATTTGAATATAAATCTATTAATTATGATTCAGATACTAAGTATTATATCCTTTGTAAGGATGATGTTTGGTATGTATATGATTTAAAAGAAAATAAAAAAGTATCAATAGATAGTAATGATATTATTTATGATGTATGGCGTAATGATAATATGACATACTATATAAAGACGGGTAGAGATAGAATAGTAGGTAGTGAAGAATTTACTGACTATAAAATATATCGTATGAATGATGGAAGAGAATTCTTAAACTTAGAAAGAGTTAATCAAATAATGGAAAGAGGATCTTTTGTCGCATATTTAACTAGTCAAGATAATATTTTACATTTTATTGACTACGCCCATGATGAGAAGCTTAAATTACAGCTTAAGTTCTCAGAGATGAACCACTCAACTATTACTAATCCAGCATTTAAAATATATAGAGAAAATGAAAATGTTTTAACCCTATGTGTTTATAAGCAAAGAGATGTAATAGATAGGTCAAGTGATTGTGAAAATGAGACAATTAATTTAAAATATTGGAATAATTAAGGAAATAAGCTTAGTTTTTCTAATAATTGGTATTAATTTTTATAAAAAAACCAATACTTAATGTTGACTTTTTAGAATCATGATAATATAATTAACTATAGAAAGGAGATTAATTTGTTTAAAAGCAAACAATTTTAAGAAAGGGAGAGGATATTATGAAAAATTTAAAATTATTTGTGTTCGCATTATGCTTACTCACAATGTCATTAGTAACAGTTTTTGCTGATGATACAGTTACTAGTCCTGAACAATGTTCTAGTAATAGT